>JBDTLH010000174.1:0-2804 GCA_039934875.1 Acidobacteriaceae bacterium
TCGCCGTGCTGCCCAGCGTCCACCACTCAACCAGGGGGCGCCGCAGATGAGCAGCCACTGAAGCCGGAACGGTCAGCGTCAATTGAGAATTCGCGGTCGCCTGCATTACCGAGAGCGTCAGGCTTGATGGCGAGAAGGAGCAGGCTGGAAGAACAACGGCAGTCGCTCCGTTAAGGGTGACGGCACAACTAAGCGCCACGCTTCCGGAAAAGCTGTTTTGCCCGGTCACCAGGGCGACGGTGGTTTGCGATCCCCCGCTGGCGGCGATGGTGAGCGTCCCCGGATTTACGTTGAGGTTTACTCCGGCAGTCACGTTCGGGTCTGGACCAACGATCACCTGGATCGGCTGGGAGGAAGAGCCGGCATAGGTGGGGCCATTGGGATAATAGGTGGCGACAAACGAGTTATAGCCGCCGCTGATCAATCCGACAGGAGGAGTGAACTGCGCCTGCCCGTTCTGTATCGCAACCTGAGACTGGACGTACCTGCCGTTGACCATGAACTCCATATAGCCCTGATTGACCGCCGGAGAAGTTGTACCGGTGAGGATGAAACCGGCGCCGAAGCTGGGAGTTGCAGTGGAACTTTGTATAGAGGTAGTGGTGAAAGTAGTGGTACCGCCGGGGGCTAAATTGCTACCCAGCGCCTGTTGCAGGTTGTAGGCGTCCACGGAGCCTAATCCGGTAGCCAGATCCAATCCTGGTCCGGCGGAATAACCGAGAATGCCGTTGACGCAATCCGGAGTGGTCGAGCACGCCACCTGATTATTTCCCGTGGTGATGTCGTGAAAGGCGCTGCTGTAGGCGTTCTGGTTCGCCGCCAACGCATACATTGGGACATTGATGTTGCCTTCGCCATTTGAATTCATGGCCTGCTCCATGACTGTGAGCATCGCCGCGAAAGAAGGAGCTCCGACGGAAGTGCCTCCGATGGGATTGAAGGTCCCGTCGCTGTGTCGCAGTCCGTTGACGCAGGAGCCCTGGGAACAGATCAAGTACCCATCATGAACGGGAGAGGCATTGAACGAAATATCGGGAACGTAGCGGAAACTGTCGCCCTGGACGCCCAGGTTCGGTTGCCAAGCTGGTTTAGCGACGAAGGTGCTTACCCCACCGCCGCCGGAAGAGAGGCTGCCCTGGGCAACGCTGTCATTCCATGCAGCTTCGCTAATATAGGCGCGCGCCGAACCAGAGTAGGGAGCGCCTGAGTTGGGGAGGCCCCAGAACTGGGTAGCTGCGTTGAGATCGGCGGAAAAAGAGCTGCCGCCAACCCCGGTGACCTCGGGAATCGCGGAGGGAACATCCACGGCTAGACCATGGGTTGCGGTGGTCAGCGTACCCTTGGAATTGTCCTCGCAATCGGCGGCCCCGGTATCGCCGGAGGCGGCCATGATGGTCTGCCCTTGTGCGTTCGCCTGCTGCGCCATGGTGCGAAACGTGTTTGCGGTGGGCTGGGTAGTGAGCGATTCGCAAAGGCCGAAGCTGACGCTGATTACCGGCGCGAGTTTGTTGGTGATGGCGTAGAAGACGGCGTCATCCACATCTTTGTTGGAATCACTGCCGACGAACACGAAGTTGACTTGTGCATTCCTGGCGATTCCTCCCGCCCACTCGGTATCGAGATAGGCTTCATCCAGCTCTCGCCCGTCAGCGCTCATGGTCGCGGCGCCGCTATTGGGTACAAGGGTCTTTACTAAATTCGTGGGGGGCAGCCCGGCAGCCGAACGGAAGGCATCGATATTGCTCTGATCGATGTCCGTGCGGCCGGCAACCACGACCGTCCGCCCTCTACCGTCGAAGCCCAGGTTATAAAGCGCTTGCAAGCCGTAGATGGAGGCGAAGTCGTCGGGCACCAGGAAGGTGTTCCCAGAGATGTCAGAGGTCAAATGCGGATGTTGGGAGAACTGGTTTTTGATCCTCCAATGAAAATTGTTGAGGTGACGAACACTCAGCACCGCTCCCGCCAACTCTGAAGGCAATGACAACTCGGTCGCATTAGCGAAATGTTTGGCGCCGCGATACTGGTAATTGTGCATCTCAGTGCCGAACGCCGCTTCGATCTGGGCCACCGTTCCGCTGAACGAGAGGTGATCGCGGCTGGCTGGAATGGGGTCCACAGTGAATCCCTGCGCTTGCAGCCATTGCGCCGCCTTCCGCAAGTCCTCGCTATTCACGGCGAAGCGGTCGGCGAATTGTTGCGGCGAGAGCCACTGGTGATAATGCGGAGACCCAGGCGTCTGCTGCTCGGCCAAGAGTTGGTCGAGGCCCGCCTGCTGCTGGGCCGAGCGGGCGAAATGGAGAGAGACTTCGTGAATGAGGGTGGAAGGGGCCATGCGCCCCAGGTCCTGGCTGCGGCGCACCGCGGGATGCGTGCTCTCAGGCAACGCCTCATATAATTGCTGGTCGAGGCGGAGATTGGAATTCAGCCGCGTCTGCTGCGCCGTAGCGCTGAGTGCGCAAAGCATGGCCGCGCTTAAAATCAGCAGGAAATTCTTCAACATCAGATTGGGGGCGTTCATGCGAATCCTTAAGAGCTGGCACCGCGCACGTGGAATTGATTGCTGTTGAGGCAGATTGTAATCCAGAGCTGTGCAAAATGTCTGCTCTTTATTCAGTATTAAGATCAATAGCTCGCAAGTCTAAGGCCTAGATAGCTTTAATGCTTTAAGACCGATGCGGGAGAGATTCCCCGTTTGGGCCTTCGGCCCAATCACTACCGCACTGACTCCGGCTTTCGATGTAGTCTGGTCATCAGAATTCAATCCTGAGTTAAACCAGGAGCGTCGGTGAGCATTAACAGTTATA
>JBDTLH010000175.1:0-8304 GCA_039934875.1 Acidobacteriaceae bacterium
CGCCGGGGGAAGACATTCCCGAGCAGGTCATCCTCGACGTTAATCAACTCGCGGAAGGGCAGCCCTTCATGGCGCTGGGTGCCTCGGAGATCTCCGACGACGGCCACCTGCTGGCCTACTCGACCGACAATACCGGATTCCGCCAATACCGCATGCACATCCGCGACCTGCGCAGCGGTCAAATCAGAGACCTCCCCGACACTGCCGAAAATACCGGTACGCTCACCTGGGCGGCCGACAATCAGACCCTCTTCTACACCGTTGAGGATGAAGCCAAGCGCCACTATCGCCTCTATCGCCATCCACTCGGCGGGCCCGTTGAACAAGACCAGCTCATCTACGAAGAAACGGATGAGCGCTTCAACCTAGGCGCCTACCGTACCCGCAGCAAGCAATATGTGATTTTGCAGATAGAGAGCCATACCACCACCGAAGCCCGCTACCTCGCCGCCGCCGATCCCACCGCCGAATTCACCATGATCGAACCTCGTCGCGACGACGTCCAGTACTCCGTGGACCACCATGGCGACCGCTTCTACCTGCGCATCAACGACACCGGACGCAACTTCCGCCTCATCTCCACCCCCGTCGCCACGCCCACGGAAGAACACTGGACTGAAATCCTCCCCGCGCGTCCCGACGTCATGCTCGAAAGCGTTGAACTCTTTGCGGATTTCTACGTGCTCCACGAACTCGCCAACGGGCTCCCCGTCTTCCGCATCGGCCGCTATGACGCTCCCGGTTTCCAGTCGGTCGAATTTCCCGAGCCCACCTACACCGCCTCGCCCAGTGCCAACGCCGAGTTCATTACCACTCAATTCCGCTACACCTATCAATCCCTGGTCACCCCGCGCTCCGTCTTCGACTACGACGTAAACGCCCAGTCCTCCACGCTGCTCAAAGAGATTGAGGTTCCCGGATACGACCGCACGCAATACATCTCCGAACGTATGTGGGCGACCGCGCGCGACGGAGTAAAGGTCCCTATCTCCCTCGTCTATCGCAAGGACTTGTTTGCAGCGGCCCACGGCAAGAGCCCCCTCTACCTATATGGTTACGGCTCCTACGGCTTCGTCACCCCGGTCGGCTTCAGCTCCAACCGCCTGAGTGTGCTCGATCGCGGAGTGGTCTTCGCCATCGCCCACATCCGGGGCAGCGGAGACCTCGGTAAGCCCTGGCACGATGCCGGCAAGATGATGCACAAGATGAGCACCTTCACCGATTTCATTGACGTGACCGAATTCCTCATCTCCCAGGAATACGGCGACTGCCGGCGCATCGCCGCTGAGGGTGGCTCCGCCGGAGGGCTGCTCATGGGCGCCATCACCAATCTGCGCCCCGACCTCTACCGCGCCATCGTCTCCCACGTGCCTTTTGTCGACGTCATGAACACCATGCTGGACGCCTCGCTGCCCCTCACCGTCGCCGAATACGAAGAGTGGGGCGATCCCAACCAGCAGCCCGCCTACGAATACATGCGCAGCTACTCTCCTTACGACAATCTGAAGCCTGTAAACTATCCCGCCATCCTGGTTAAGACCTCCTTTCACGATTCGCAGGTCATGTATTGGGAGCCCGCCAAATATGTCGCCAAACTGCGCACCCTCAAGCAGGACAATCACCCCCTTCTGCTGAAAAGCAACATGGCTGCCGGGCACGGCGGTGCCTCCGGACGCTACGACTACCTCCACGAAATCGCCTTCGACTACGCTTTCCTGCTCTGGCAGCTGGACGTTGAAGCCGGCCAATAACCGACTTAACATTTCAAGTGAATCATCAGTTGGGATCCTCCTGCCGGGCCTGCTTTGCACCCTGGCCTCAGCCCCGGAGGAGAAGATTCGGAAGCAGCACCGTCGCCCCGGCGTTTAGCCACGATGAGAAACCGGTCACGGCTCTTAATCGCGGGGAGAAGAAACCAGGGAATCCGCGCGTACCCCTTCATACCCTTTGGAATTAAGATATCCGCCATTCCATAACGTCAGCAGTTCACCTTATAGAAATACATAACTTTACGATAGCGCAATGCAACAGTACGTTTGTAATCAACAACTTACGGACATTTCCGAATGGCACTTCAATTGCTCTTATATAGCTCAGCGCATGAGCGCAAACTTCTCGACAAATGTATTCCACTCCGGAAATCTCGAATCGCAAACCCGAGCCGACTCGGCTCTTTCAAAATCCGCAAGAATCACAAAAAGGACGGTTGTTTATGAAGAAACTAATAGGATGCCTGTCAGTCATGTTCCTCCTGCTGGCGACATTCACCTCCGTGTCATTCGCCCAGACCGCCACTACCGGAGACCTCTCCGGAACGGTCAGCGATCCCTCCGGCGCGGTCGTGCCGAACGCACCGGTAGCGCTCAAGAACCTGCAGTCCGGTGAATCGCAGGATGCAGTCACTAATGCTCAGGGCCTTTATCGCTTCTCTCTACTGAAGCCAGGGACCTATTCCGTATCGGTAAATGCCACTGGCTTCCAAGCGCAATCCCAGAACGCAGCCGTGAATCTCGGCCAAGTCACTACCTTGAACATCAAAGCAGCCTTGGCGGGTACCACCACCACGGTCGAAGTCACTACCGAAGCTCCCTTGCTGCAAAACGATAATGCCAATCTATCCACATCCTTTAACGCCGCGCAGATCGCCAACCTTCCTGCGCCTGGTGGTGACACAACCTCTTACGCCCTCACCGCGCCCGGTGTCACCATCTCTACCGGCGCCGGATACGGCAACTTCTCTGCCTATGGATTGCCCTCCACCTCCAACCTCTTTACCGTCAACGGTAACGACAACATGGATCCCTATCTCAACCTCAACAACTCCGGTGCGAGCAACTTGAGTTTGGGCGCAAATGAGGTGCAGGAGGTAGCGGTCGTCGAAAACGGATACTCGGTGCAGTATGGACGCCAGGTTGGCGCTCAGGTCAACACCGTAACCAAGTCCGGCACCAACGCTTACCACGGCAATGCCAGCTACTGGTATAACTCCGGTGGAATGAACGCGAATGACTGGTTTTCGAACCATTTCGGTACGCCTCGTCCCCACGCCGTAAACAATGCGTGGGCGGCATCGATTGGCGGCCATGTCATTAAGAACAAGCTCTTCTTCTTTGCCGACCAGGAAGGCTTGCGCTATGTGCTTCCCGGCTCGGCCAACCCGGTCTATCTCCCGTCGCCACAGCTCGCTGCCGCAACCTTGGCGAATATAGGAGCTACCCACCCGAACGAAGTCCCCTTCTATCAGAACATCTTCAACCTCTATGCCGGCGCTCCCGGCGCAGCGCGCGCGATTCCGGTTGCGGATGGCGGCTGCGGTACCGACTTTGCCCTGCCCGGGGGACTCCCTTGCGCGGACAAATTCATCCCCAGCAACAATAATCTCAATACCGAGTGGCTGCTTTCTACTCGCGTGGATTACAACATCAGCGATACCGATACCATGTTCCTCCGCTATCGCACTGATCATGGCGTCCAGGCAACCGGAACTGACCCCATCAGCCCAGTCTTCAATTCTTTTAGCACCCAGCCTGAACATGAAGGTCAGTTGAACGAAACTCACGTATTCGGATCGACCGCAACCAACCAATTTATCCTCTCTGGGTCTTGGTATCAGGCGATTTTCAACAGCAACAACCGCTCAGCGGCACTGACGGCATTCCCCACCTTCATGACCTTCGGTGACACCACAATCAACTCGCTTGGCGCAGCAAACAACCTGCCCCAAGGACGCAATGTGACGCAGTACCAGATCACGGACGATCTCTCGAAGAACATCGGCAACCATGAACTGAAATTCGGCGTCAACTTCCGCCGCAATCTGGTCAGCGACTACGCAACCGGCCCAAATACCGCAGGGAGTTTAGCCTTCGGTTCTTTGAGCGACTTCTACAACGGTCAATTTGGCACCAGCCCGGGCGGCTTTACATCCCAATATTCGCAGCGTTATACCTCCTTCGGTCCTGTACGGATGAGGCTCTACAGTCTTGCCGCCTATGTGCAGGACCAGTGGAAGCCCCGCAGCAATCTCAGCATCACCGCTGGAATCCGTATCGATCGCAACGCCAATCCAACCTGCGCGCAGAACTGCTTCAGCCGCGTCACCACTCCATTTGCCGGGGTAGCGGCCGATCCGCTCGGGACCACTCCTTATAATTCGTTGATTCAGACTGGCCTCAGCAATGCCTTCCCCAGTGTGCAAGCAGTCAATATACAGCCGCGTATTGGCATCGCTTATAGCATTACCCCTCATACGGTCATTCGCACCGGGGCTGGCGTCTTCTCTGACCTCTTCCCCGGCACCCTGATAGATCGCTTCCTGACCCAACCCCCGTTCGTGGGAACGTTCGTTACCGACCCAGCCAGCACCGGAAATGTGCTCCCCGGCGATCCCGGTAGTGTTTTCGCGGAGACAGGCAATACCCATGCGCAATTTGTCAATGGCTTTGCCGGCGGGGCTTCTTATGCCTCGCTCAAGGCCGCCAACCCGGCATTGAGCAGGCCATCCATTAGCACGGTCGCAAGTGGCATCACCAATCCCACCTATGTCGAATACAACTTCCAGGTCGAGCAGGAGATGGGCAACCACATGGTTGGTTCCGTCAATTATGTCGGCAACTATGGATTTAACGAATTCATCGTCAACACCACCCAGAATGCCTTTTCGCCTACCGGATTCGATGGTCTGCCGGCGAGGAGACCGGTCGCGGGATTCGGTACCGACAGTGAACTCAATAACCACGGACTCTCCAACTACAGCGGCTTGACCACCGCTCTGCGGGGACGCTTCACCAACAACCTGCAGGCTTCGGTCAGTTACACCTGGAGCAAAGCTATGGATGATTGCTCCAACAATTGCATTTTGCCGTTTTACTTCAACAACGTTGCCAGTATTCGCAACCAGTTGGCTCCCGGTCTGGTATCAACCCTCAACTATGGTCCGGCGGACTATGACACCCGGCACTCGCTCAACGCCAATTACGTCTTCGCCGCTCCCAAGCACGTTTACAACGGACTGGTCAGCAGCGTCCTCGGGGGCTGGACGGTGGCTGGCACCTTCTACTACCACACCGGTTATCCCTTCAGCGCGATCGATAGCGGTATCATCGGCAACCAGGTCTTTTCCCAGAGTGGGCAAGTGCTTGCAACAGCTGCTGGCCCGGTTCCCACTGGTGCCTGCACCAGCCCCACCAAGGGCTGCTTCGGAACTGATGGCACTACGCTATTCGTGCCCTCCGGAACTGAAACCGGCTACGGCAATCTCAAGCGCAACAGCTTCCGCGGACCCGGCTACTTTGACACTGACATGAACCTCACCAAAAACTTCCACATCGGCGAGCGCTTTGTCCTGGGTCTTGGCGCGAATGCCTTCAACATCCTCAACCACCCGAACTTCGATCTTCCAACGAACGACATCGGCGCTGGCGCATCTTCGTTCGGCTATATCCAAAACAGCGTCTCCGCTCCAACCAGCCCTTACGGCTCGTTTACTGGCTCCGCCGTCTCCGGACGCGTGCTCCAGTTGAACGCGCACGTCTCCTTCTAGCTCCCAACTAACTCCTCTTCAGGGCGGCCCTCACGGGTCGCCCTTTTTTCTTTGCACTTCCTTCTGATTCGGAGTAGATTCCTGTTCAAAGGATTTTCCGATGCGCTCACGGCCGCTGCTCTTCGCTCTAGTCCTACTGATTGCTTTTCCCCTCTCCTTCGCGCAAAACAGGGTGACCACGGGAAAGCCCCAGCCGCCCGCCGTCCTCTCCGCCAAGACCATCGCCTTCGTCACCTGCTTCCCCGGAGCGCAGGCCGACGAGATGAAGCAGCAGGCCACCGCCTTCTTCACCAAATGGAAGCGCTATCACGTCGTTCCAGACCCACAACAGGCGGACCTGGTCGTGCTCCTCGGTCCGATTCCCGGCTATGTCTCCGAGTCGAATTTCCGCGACGTGCTTTCCGGCCATTCGCCGGCTAAATTTGCTCCTCCCGCCGCAACTCCCGCGGCACAAGCCGCAGCCCCCGACTCCCCTCCACTCTTCACCGTCTTCGATGGCCCCGCCTCCCGCGCGCCGGAGACCCATCATTTCCGCTCGCTCTGGGCCCATTCCCTGGACGAATCCAAAGTCGCCCTCAGTGCCAACGATTTTAAGAGCTACGTCTCGCGCTCCGCCGAAAATTATAACGGCAACGGGTTCAACTTTCAGGTCTGCCAGATGCTGCACACCGCTTTTTGCTGATGGGGACCAGCGTTCTCCCCTTCACTACCGGGAGCCCCATTCTGTGCGCGTCCATTACGCGATAGCAGGTCTTGTGTACCCCACTTCGCAGTCCCAGCGATACTCTTGTAAAATCAAATCAATTATGGCGACGCAAACCGCGGCCCAACCCAACATCGCTCCCATGACTCCCATGGCGGTCATGGCGCCCATCGTCGGATGGATCATCCCCGGCGGCGGACACCTTCTCCAACGCCGCTGGGGACGCGGCTTGCTGCTCATGCTCTCCGTGGTCTGCCTGTTCGTGCTGGGCCTTGAAATGCAAGGCAAAGTGTACGCGCCCAATGCCGGAGATATCCTCGACATCCTCGGCTTTCTCGGCCAGCTCGGCGCCGGCGCGCTCTATCTGATCACCCGCGGCATGGGCTGGGGACACAGCGCCATCCAGCTCGCCTCCGCCGACTACGGCACCAAGTTCATGATCGTCGCCGGACTGCTCAACCTCATCTCCGCCGTGGACGCCCATGACATCGCGCTCGGGAAGAAGGCTTAAAGACGAATGGTCCTCAGCCACTTCACCTCTGCCGTCATCTTCGCCCTCTTCGCCTCAGTCGTCTTCGGCATCACCCAGCGCCGGAGCAGCCGCGAGATGGTGCGCTATGGGCTTTACTGCTTCGTGCTCTTTGTCGGCGGCGTCATCGCCGCGGGCTGGATCATGTGGCTCATCCGCCGCTGAAATAGGCGGTCCGAAAGTCAGATGTCCGTCGCGTCTTCTCCTCGGTGGTTGCTCTAGCTTTTTGCATCTCCAAGCCATTGCCCGGAAAACCGTATTGCCCGAAATGCATTCTAAACGCTGAGGCAATGTTGTGAACCGTACATTCGATGAGCAGCAAGCGCCACCAAGCCAACGCCTGAGTTCGCGTCGGCGAACGATACTGTTGGTGATCGCGGGCCTACTGGCGCTCCTCATTGCAGTAATCGTTGTCTTTGCCGCCAAGTGGCCTTTCACTCACGCGAAGGTGGCCTCCGATCTCGAAGCCGCCACCCAGAGCCAGGTCACAATCAATAATTTTCACCAGACATTTTTCCCTCACCCCGGATGCGTCGCGCAGGGCGTATCGTTCCGCCGCCCGATAGATTTGCCGCCCATGACGGTGAGGACGCTCACGGTGGTGGGCAGCTATGCGGGCCTTTTGAGCAGGAGTATCCCGCTGCTGCGCCTTGAGGGGCTCCGTGCAGTCATTCCGCCGCTCACCGGAGCCAACCGTGGATTGGTGCGTCCAGGGGGTACTACGAACACGAAAATCGGCGAACTTGTGGTTGAGGATGCAGTTCTGGAGTTTCAGCATGGGTCGGCGTCCGGGGCGCCGGGATCCGGCTTGCAATTTCAAGTTCATGAGTTCACTCTTGAAAATCCTGGCACGGACCGGGTCATGCCGTTTGCAAGCAAGCTGCACACTCCAATACCCGCCGGGGAGATCGAAACGCGGGGAAGTCTGGGACCATGGAAGGGTCAAGACCCTATGGCCACCAATGTCTCGGGGACTTATCAGCTCACGAATGCTGATCTGAACACGATTCGCGGATTGGGCGGAAAACTCTCGTCGCAAGGCAAATACCAGGGTCCGTTACAGCAAATGAGCGTCGAGGGATCTGCGAAGACGCCGGATTTGCAGGTGAACAATGGCAACAAGACGTCGTTGACGACGCAATTCAGCGCCACCGTCAACGCTGAAAATGGCAACATTGAGTTGCAGCAAGTGATCGCCAAACTTGGCGTCGGCGGCCGAACCGAACTCACTGCGCACGGAAGCATTATCGGACAAGCGGGCAAGACCGGCAAGGTGGCTTCCCTTGATCTGCAAATGGATCATGGGCGCATCGACGATTTGTTGCGATTGCTCGCCAATTCGCCGGAAGCGCCGATGACCGGCACGTTCAGCTTCAAAGGCCACGGCACTCTCCAATCGGCGAAGAAGTCCTTCTACGACGGACTGACCCTGGGAGGAACTTTCGAGATCGCGGATGGCAAGTTTACCAATCCGCAGACCCAGGGAGATATAGAAGCCTTAAGTGAACAAGCGGAAGGTAACCCCAAGGG
>JBDTLH010000176.1:0-2592 GCA_039934875.1 Acidobacteriaceae bacterium
GCGAAATCAGCCAGCCCCCGCGTCGAGCCGGGAACGCGCGGCACCCCCGCCCTCTCCATCTCTTGCCGCGCCCGCGTCTTCGATCCCATCATCTCCATCGCCGCCGCCGGAGGCCCGATGAACTTGATCTTCGCCCCATCGCAGGCGCGCACAAACGCGGGGTTCTCCGAAAGAAATCCGTACCCCGGATGGATCGCCTCCGCCCCGCTCTTCTTCGCTATGGCAATGACTTTTTCGATATTAAGATACGATTCATGCGCCGCCGCGGGACCGAGCAGGTAAGCCTCATCCGCCTGGCGCACATGCAGCGCCGCCCGGTCCACCTCGGAATAAACGGCGACCGTTCGCACTCCGAGCTCGCGGCAAGCGCGCATGATGCGCACCGCGATCTCTCCGCGATTGGCAATCAATATCTTCTTGAACATCGGCAGGGACGATTGTAACAAGCGCAGGCGCCGGTCCGTCTCCACTCGGCAAGCTCCGAGTCAAGCTGCTCTGCGGCCGCCATCGCGTCGCGGCACTCACAAAAACCAGCGGCGCCCATCTCTGAGCGCCGCTGCCTTTCCCTTACACAATACCCTTATCTCGATTGCCCTGAGTTGGGATCAATCATCAGGCCTGATTCATCCACCACCTCAAAGTTCCCGGCCACAACCGCGCCCAGCGCATGCAGGGCATTGATGTCCCAGCGCGGATCGGTCGCCCCGGTGAAAAACATGTTGCTGCCGTTGTCCGCCAGAAACATCCCGTACTTCTTCATCGCCGTCAGTATCACCTGGTTCTGATGTGAGAAGCCGGAGATGTTGAAGCTCGCCTTCAACCGGATCCGTGTGCCCATCGGCGGATATTGATACCCCACCAGATTGGACGCTTCGTGCCGCGCCGGCCAGACGTACGCCCTTTGCGTGTGCCTCACCGTAAAGCGCAGCGCGTGCGTGATTGCCCCGGACGCGACCTCATCGTAACGCACCAGACCGGGAATGATCGGCAATCCCGCGGCGTCAGCCGATGTCCATCCCGCCGGACGCAGCGCATTGCTGTTCAGATTGAATACCGCTCCCGAGCCGGCATACCAGTTCAGCGGGCTGAGATATTGCGCCGCATACATTTCATAGAGTATGCAGTTGTCGGTATCGACCACCAGGACATGATGGTCATTGCCCCCCTCGATGGGAGCGTTGTCCGGAATCGGATAAGGGCCGGGATCGCTCTCGTCGGCGTAGTCGAAGTTCACTGTAGCCGGCGGCTGCGTCTTCCCCGGGACGGTGATAAACGGAATGCCATAAGCGGGCCCGAAGTCCGGGTGCAGCCCCGAAGACGCTCCAATCGTCGAAATATACTGCGACGAATACCGATGCACCGGAAGATTGTCGATCCGCTTGTTCCAGATGTTGTTAGCCGGCAGCACCGCGCAACCGCCAATTCCGATTGGGGGCGGAGGGGGAGGTGGCCCCCCGGGGAAAATGCTCTGCGCGCCAGCCAATTGTGCGATAGAGAGCAGAAGCGTAAGAGCAAATGATGTTACGGTGGTTTTCTTCACAGGGGGAGGCTCCTTCATAATAATTTCGCGGTTCACCAGCGGCGTCGAGCAATGCAACGGCCCGACCTAATCTGAAATCAGTGACATTTCCAGCATGAGGCACAATCAAAGCGAATCGCGCCGGGGAGATTGCTTAATCAGCATCCGAAAGTGAGGGTCATTCATGGCCTAACGTAATCATTGCGCAGGATCACGAATTCATTTCTCGCCCGCCCCGCGCCCGTTCGATGGAGGACCTGCGCGGCGCCCGCAGCCATTACAGCGCCGCAGCCGTTACAATGAACAGCAGCATGCCACCCTACAAACGAGTACTGCTCAAACTTTCTGGCGAGGCGCTCGCCGCCGACCAGGGTTTCGGCGTGGATACCAAGCGCGTCTTCGATATCTCCGCTGAAATTATTGACGTGCAAAACTCCCTCGGCGTCGAACTCGCCATCGTCGTCGGTGGCGGCAATTTCTTCCGCGGCGTCGCCGAACAGGCCCGCTCTATGGATCGTGTCTCCGCCGACCACATGGGCATGCTCGCCACCGTCATCAACGGCATCGCCCTGCAGGACGCGCTCGAAAAAGGCGGCATCCCCACTCGCGTCATGACCGCCATTGAGATGAACCAGGTCGCCGAGCCCTTCATCCGCCGCCGCGCCATCCGCCACCTGGAGAAGGGCCGCATCGTCATCTTCGCCGGCGGCACCGGCAACCCCTACTTCTCCACCGACACCGCCGCCACCCTGCGCGCCATGGAAATCCACGCCGACGTCATCCTCAAAGCCACCAAGGTGAACGGCATCTATGACGCCGACCCCAAGATCGTGCCCACCGCCACCATGTTCGACACCATCAGCTACATGGACGTGCTCAAAAAGGGCCTCAAAGTAATGGACACCACCGCCATCAGCCTCTCCAAGGACAACAATCTGCCGATGGTGATCTTCAACATGAACACGCATGGGAACATCAAGCGCGTAATCTCAGGCGAAAAAATCGGCACCCTGGTCACCGCCTGAGAATTTTTAATTTTCGATTTCTAATTTCTGATTTTGAAGTCGCGAGAT
>JBDTLH010000177.1:0-4112 GCA_039934875.1 Acidobacteriaceae bacterium
GCCACTTTCGACGCTAAAGGAAAAACCCTCACCGCCATCGACCACGTCTATGCCGCGGACCTGAGTGACTTGCGCTATCAGCAGGTGCAACAGCACGGCTTCGCGCAACAGATCGACTTCCGCCGCTCCGTGGCAGCCAAACGCGTGCGCATCGCCGTACGCGATCTGGTGACCGACCGCATCGGCACCATCGATCTGCCCCTCGAAGGCGCATTTACCCCTCCAACTCCGACCCTGACCACCCGGCCTGCACAGCAATAGAGCAGGGCGACTATTCGCAGGGCCACCACCCGTCGCTTGCCATCCGCCGGACCGCGCCACGGCATCGGGTCGCCTCATCTCCCCAGCCGTGATGATGAGAACGTGTTCCTAAGGGATTCCCATTCAGCTCTCCTACCCCGGCTCGAAGTCTGCGGGATATTTGTGTTTGTACTTCTCCCAATGAGAACGGGCCGCCCGCAGGCGACCCGGTAATACGAAGCAGTCAGATTACACGCTGAACTTGCGGCGAAGTGCACCCGCGGCGCCCAACAATCCGGTTCCCAGGAGAACCAGGCTGCTCGGCTCCGGGATCGGCGGAGGCAGGACGCCAGTTCCGGAGATGGAGAACGACTCTGAAGGAATCTGGCCCAGGGCGCTGTCAAATGCGGTGGAAGGACCACCGCTCTCGCCCCAGTATCCAGGATCGCCACCCGAGACGACTTCATTCTGCAACTGCAGGAAATACGTTCCGGCAGCCAGGCCTAAGCCACTGAGTGAGAAGGTCTGGCTGACCACATCGAAGCCGAAGCCATTGATTCCCTGATCGACGCCAGTCAACGACGCGGTTCCGGAACCCAGCGTGGTACCGCCAAACGCAGCGGTGGTCACAAGCCAATCCACGGAAGTCGCGGTATCGCCGGGGGTCAACCAGTTGGAGAAGGTGGCATTGTTCACGGTCGAGGTTCCACCGAGAGTGAACGAGTTGGTGACGGAAAAGGTATTGTTGATGGTGTAGGCTTGTTGGCCGTCATCGCTGCCGTTGCTATAGAGAACGCTGTCGCTTGGCGTGACGGGGTGATAAACGCCGTGTTTGGCGTTTTTGAGGGCGGTGGCGCCGAAGCTGGATGCGAAACTCGACGCGCCCAGGAAGGTTACGGCGGTCAGACAAAGTATTGCTGCACGAAGTTTCAAGGTGTTCCTCCTACGGGGATCAACTCGTTCTGACCTTTGAAGCTGCTTGCGTAACCTCTCGGTGTCCGGCGGAGTTCAACTATTCCAGTGCAATTCGCTTGCCAAAACCAAATCGAGATTTGTGGCGTAATTTGGGATATTCACAGGATTGTGCCATTGGGGCTGCGCAACACTTTGCAGCAATATGGAAACTTTCTTCCACTCGGATGCGCTCCCCTATCCGCGCTCCCGCGGATTAGTAACATCGATTAAGCAAGCCGGGAAGAGCATGTTACCAGCCCGCGAAACCGGGTTGGAGTCCCCCGCCCTTTGATTTGTTGCCGCATCTGTGTAAGCCTATGAACGAGAAGCCATCATGAGCACAGCCACCATCCCCAACCAAGCCGCAGAGACTATGAAAAAACCTTCCTTGCAGCCGCTTCGCCTGGCGCCCCGCATGTCGCGCCTCGGCGGAGAAGCCGCCTTTGAAACCCTCGCCCGCGCCCGCGCCTTGGAGGCCAAGGGCCGGACCATCGTGCATCTCGAAATAGGAGAGCCCGACTTCGAGACCCCCGCACACGTCTGCGAAGCGGCGATCGGGGCGATCCGCGACGGATACACCCATTACAGCCCTTCAGCGGGACTGGCCGAGCTCCGCGCCGCGGTCGCCCAAGAGATCACGCGCTCCCACGGAGTCGCCGTCGATCCCTCGGAAGTAGTAATCGTGCCCGGCGGCAAACCTTCCGTCTTTTACGCGATCATGGCGCTGGCAGCGGCTGGCGATGAGGTCATCTACCCTAATCCGGGATATCCCGCCTATGAATCCGTGGCCGGCTTTTCCGGCGCAACCCCGGTCCCCATCCAATTGCGCGAAGAGATGGACTTCCGCTTCGACGTCAACGAGCTCGCCGACAAGATCACCGACCGCACCCGCCTCATCATCCTCAACTCGCCGCACAATCCTACCGGCGGAGTGCTCACCCAGCAGGACATCAACGACATCGCGACCGCGATCGGCGACCGTAACATCATGATCCTGAGCGATGAGATCTACGGCAAGCTGATCTTCGATGGCACCCACGTATCGCCCTTCAATCATCCCGCGCTGCACGACCGCACCATCTTCATGGACGCCTTCTCCAAGGCCTACGCGATGACCGGATGGCGGCTGGGATATGCCGTCATGCGCCCCGATCTGGCGAAGCATTTTTCCCGCCTCGTCACCAACACCGTCTCCTGCTCTACCAGCTTTTCGCAGATCGCGGGAGTGCAGGCGCTGATGGGCGACCAATCGCAAGTGGAGACCATGCGCAGCCAATTTCAGCGCCGCCGCGACTACTTCATCGATGCGCTCAATCAGATACCCGGCTTTTCCTGCCGACTGCCCAAAGGCGCTTTCTATGCCTTCCCCAACATTACCGCCACGGGATACACCGATAAGGAATTGGCGGAAAAATTGCTGGATCAGGCGGGTGTCGCCTGCCTGCCGGGAACTGCCTTCGGAGAATATGGCGCTGGCCATCTGCGCTTCAGCATCGCCAATTCGATGGAGAATCTGGAGCTGGCAGTGGAGCGGATTCAGGGTTTTGTAAAGAAGTAGTCCGCTGAAGCGTTTGCCCGGAGGGGCTTTGTTCCAGAGGAACGTGGATAGCTTTAAGCTAAGTCGCATTCGTGTCCGCTTCCGGACGCGCTTTTCCGTTATCGAACACCGCGTTCGGGTAGACCCCCCCGACTTCACAACCACGGAAGAACGCTGCGTTCGGGTAGACCCCCGACTTCAGTCGGGGGGGGGTAAGTGATTGAAATGCGAGAGCGCTTTAGCGCTTGAGGTACACCAAAATAAGTCTTCCCGCAGCCTTGTTCCTTACCGCCGTATTTCCATTGTTACGCACTGAAAGAACGCTTACCATAAATTTCCCGCGTTGCCGCCAATCATGGCATTGCGATTGCAACCAAAGAGATAAAGACACAAGCGGAGGCATCCGATGAAGCGCGTGCAGAGATTCGATCCATCCTCCCCCTTCGACTTCGAAGAAATGAAGAGAGCTCTCGCCGACCAGTGGCGCCCGGTCTCCATAATTTGGGAGAAGCCAGACCTCTCCCCTCCTGCGGAATCCGCACCCCTGCCGCTGCCGCCCTCAGCGTCCGCTACAGCCGGTCCCTATGGCCTGCAGATCGCCGAAAACTGCCGGCAGCTCGAAGTAAATCCCAACGAGGCGGAGGTGCTGTTCCTCATGATGGAGATGACCGCCGCCGACCAGCGCGACCCCGCCATCGCCCAAGAACTAAACCGCCGCGGCTTCCGCACTCGCGACGGCTGGCCCTGGACCCCAGTCTCTGTCTTTCAGGTCCTCCCCCGCCTCATCGAAGCCGCTCCGCAGATACTCAATAGCGAACAATGGCGCCGCCGCACCCACATCCCCACTCCCATCCCCTCTCCATCAAAGCCATCGTGAGGCAACGCTACCTCACGTGGCGATGGCATCCTGCCGGATGGCACATGGCTGACCCTGCATCATTCCCGGTTGCTCCTCGCCCTTCCCCAAACCCAACTCCGGCAGCCCCTTAACAATCGCCACCGTCTCCAGCGATACCGTAATCACCTGCTTCACCAGCCGCACAATATACTGCTCCTTCTCCGCCATCTCCAACGGATACTCCGCCTGCTCCTCATACTTCACATGGATCTCCGCCAAACCGCCACCCCGCCTCCGCCATCCTGCAAAACGGAGTCTTTAAATTTTGTGGCACAGACATTCCTGTCTGTGGTGTGCCCGCGCCCCCGCGGGCAATCGCGCACAGCGCGATCAGTCAGGAGTCGGCAGAGATTTACAAAAGGAGGTATGAGCTATTTGGAAGTTATAGGGTTCAGAGAGACGGCAAGCAGTATTATCCGCAGATGATTTTGTAGAGAAGCGGAACCGGGCGGGTGGCCCTCGATAAGAGGGAAGGCGTTGTCA
>JBDTLH010000178.1:0-2729 GCA_039934875.1 Acidobacteriaceae bacterium
TTCATCAGCGCGCGCGCGGCCGCCTGGGCAAACGGGCCGCCGCTGCCAATCGATGCAATCCCCTCATCCGGCTCAATCACATCGCCCGACCCGGAGATCAGATATGTCTGCTCCGTGTCCGCGACCACCAGCAGCGCCTCCAGGTTGCGCAGCATCTTGTCCGTGCGCCAGTCTTTCGCCAGTTCGACCGCCGCGCGCCCCAGATTGCCGTGATATTGCTCCAGCTTGGCCTCAAAGCGAGTGAAGAGATTGAAAGCGTCCGCCGTCGAGCCCGCGAATCCGGCGATTATCTTATCTTGATAAAGCCGCCGTAACTTCTTCGCATTGTGCTTGACCACCGCTTCCCCCATCGTCACCTGTCCATCGGCGGCCATTACCACCTTGCCATCCCGCCGCACGCACAGCACGGTGGTCGAGCGGATGCGCGCTCTCGTTTCTGTCGGTCCCTTCTTCATCTTCATCTTCATCATGGATTCTCGATTATCTCATCAACAGCTCCATCTCCTCTCTGCTGAAACGGTCTCCGCTCTGTGCTTCAATCAAAGCGTGCATCCCCGCCGCGTCCTCATCGCGCTCTGCCTCGCCGAACTGCTCGCCATGACCATGTGGTTCACCGGCGCCATCGCCCTTCGCTTCCTCACCGGCGCAGCCCTCGCCGGAGTCTATCCCGTCAGTATGAAACTCATCGCCTCCTGGTTCCGCGAGGGCCGCGGCTTCGCCCTCGGAGCGCGCGCCGTCACCCTCACCAGCAGCGCCCTCGCTGTCCTCGCCGCCGTCATCGTCTTTGCCTTCGTCAACGTCGGTCCTTACCACGCGCCCGTCGAATTTCGCCTCAGCGCCTGCACTGAATTCCTGCGCAACCGCCAACTCCTGCTCGCCAACCTCGGCTATCTCGGCCATATGTGGCGGCTCTATTCCATGTAGGCGTGGATCGCCATCATCTTCGCGGCCTCCCGTGCCCGCGCCGGACTCCCCGCTAATCCGGTCATCCGCGAGCTCTCCGCCTTCATCGCCATCACTGCCCCGTGACTCCTCAGCTCACGGCGCTGACGTCAGCGTCTTGAGGAAGCGGTAATAAAAGTCCACGCCGTCATAAAAAGATTTGACCGGCAGGCGCTCGTCTTTGCCGTGGGCGCGAATGTCATCTCCATCCAACGCCATGCCGGAGACCATGTAGGTCGGCATGCCTGCGCCATTGGTATAGACCCCGTCCGATGCGCCCGCTTCCATGGTGGGCACAACCGGCGCTCCGGGCCACATCTGCGCGCCGATCTTTTCGAGCGCCTGCATGACTTCAGGACGCGGGACGGCCGGTGGAAGCGCCTTAGCATCGGGCGCGCGGTTGCTAATTACATAACTATTGGAGACATAGCGCACCGTGATCTTCGGATCATTGAGGACACGGATAATGTCCTGCCGCACCTCTTCGCGCGAGTGTCCAGGCAGAATGCGGCAGTTCACGTTCGCGCGCGCCATCGCCGGCAGCGCATTGTTGGCGTGTCCGCCCTCCAAACGGGTGGCTACGCAGGTGGTGCGCAGCAGTGCGTTTACATCGGGGTCGGCGGACAGGCGCTGGATTGCAGCCGCATCCGGAGGTTCGCCCAGAATGGCCTTCATATCTGCGGCGGTCTGCCCCTTTGCAATGGTGGACATGCGCTCGAAGTATCCACGCGTCACCGGATTCAACTCGAAACGAAATTTGAAATTCTCGAGGCGATTGAGGCCGTCGGTCAATTCATAGATAGCGTTATCGGGACGGGGCAGGGAGCTGTGTCCGCCGGGATCGGTGGTCGTGAGTTGGTAATCGGCATAGAGTTTTTCGCTGCCGCTGATGCCGATGTACACCGGCTTGCCGTGCTCGGTGCGGACTCCTCCCCCATCGGCATTGAGCACGTAGGCCGCATTCACCAGGTCGCGATGGTTTTTGACCAGCCAGTCCACGCCGTTCGATTTTCCGCCCTCTTCATCGGCGGTGAGCGCGAGGATGAGATCGCGGTCGGGCTTGAATCCCTCTTTCTTGAAGCGGATGAAGGTGGTAATCAGGGTCGCGTCATCCCCCTTCATGTCCTGGGTCCCGCGCCCGTAGTAGTAGCCGTCTTTTTCGATGAACTTGAAGGGGTCTGTGGTCCAATCAGACGGCAGCGCCTGTACCACGTCGAGGTGTCCGATGAGCAAGATGGGCTGGTGCGCACCGCTGCCGTGCAGGCGGACGACCAGGTTCTGCTTGCGGTCATTGGGGCCGAGCACTTGTGCGTCTGAGGGCGCGAATCCCGCATCGAGAAAGCGCTGCTGCATCGCCTTCGCAGCGGTGGTCACGTTACCCTGCGGCGTGTCCGTGGTATTGATCTCAATCAACTGCTGGAAGATGTCATGCGAGAGCTGTTTGGTCGCGGGGTCGAGCTGTCCCTGGGCTTGATCCGGCAACGAAAGCATGCCCAGGCAGAGAATGGTCGAGAATGAAATTATAGCTGCGCGCAATGTGGACTCCTTGTGGGAAAGAGAATTCTATAACGTGTGCGCTGATAGCAGCGAACCCGTCCTACTCCTCATGCGAAGAGTATTTCACGCTGTGGCTTTTGGACGGGGGAACCCTATACTTTGCCCCTTCCAAATCGAGCAGCGCGGCTTTCATCGGGAGGCCGCCGCCGTATCCGCCGAGAGTGCCATCGGAGGCGATCACGCGGTGGCAGGGGACGATGATGGCGACAGGATTCGCGCCGTTCGCGCCC
>JBDTLH010000179.1:0-7594 GCA_039934875.1 Acidobacteriaceae bacterium
GTGACGATTTTGTTGAGATACTCGGCGATAGCCCCGACGTTTTTGTCTATCGACCATTCGTTGTCGTTGAGAACAATGATGAGGCGCTTGGTGGATCCGATGTTGTTAAGCGCCTCGTAGCTGATGCCGCAGGTGAAGGCGGCGTCTCCGGCGACGGCGATGACGTGTTCTTTGTTGTTGTTATTACCGCTTTTGAGGTCGCGGGCGACGGCCATGCCCAAGGCGGCGGAGAGCGCGGTGCCGGCGTGTCCCGCGCCATAGGCGTCGTGCGGCGACTCGGTGCGCAGCATGAAGCCGTTAAGTCCGGCGGGCTGGCGAATGGTGTCGAACTGCTCGCGGCGTCCGGTGAGCAGCTTGTGGACGTATGCCTGATGGCTGACGTCGAAGAGGATGCTATCTTGCGGCGTATTGAAGACGTAATGCAGGGCGATGGTGAGTTCGACGACGCCGAGGTTGGGGCCGAGATGTCCGCCAGTTTTTGAGGTGACGGCGATGAGGCGTTCGCGAATCTCCTGGGCAAGCTGGGGCAGGTGGTCTATGGGGATTTTCTTGAGGTCCGACGGGGCGTTGATGCTGTCTAAAAGTGCGGGCATACGGAAGTCACAGTATATCCGCTGGAAGAGTGGAGGGGCGGAGCCGGGAAGCTGCGAAGTCACGGGTCTGCACCGAATCGTAATGGATGAATTGTCCGCTTCCGGCTGCTTCAGTCGGGTTGGTTTATTCAGTTCCGGCGGGCGTGCTTCTTCATTGCTCTTGCCTTATCGCTTGCTCCTCTTCCCGCGCATCCAGGCCCTCCGAGGAGGGAGGTGAATGCGAGGGGGAACGGCGGCGCATGGCGACACAGAGCCAATACACCAGCACGGCGGTAACCGCAGGAGCGACAAAGAAGAGAATGCGGAGGAGCATCCGGATAGTGACAACTGAAGACCCTGTGAACACGGCGATGACATCGTCGCTGCCGGCGAAGAGGAGCACCAGCATGACCATAAGGACGGCGCATCCAATGGCGGTGTTGAACGGTTGCTGATAGGGAAGAAGCAATACGTTATGCGATTTGTCATCAAAGGAAAAGAGCTCTTCCAGAAACGGATAAGCATAGAGCGTCGCGAAGACCAGCACCGGGAAGAGCATCCCGGAGAAGAAGACCCCGGGGACCAGCCAATGCCCAAGGGGGCCGAGGCGCAGGTTTATGCCGGGAAAGAGCCGCATCGCGCCCTCGACCCAGCCCAGGTACCAGTCCGGCTGCGCGCCCGGTATGACGGCCGCCGGGTCGTAGGGCCCGTAGAGCCAGACCGGGTCGATCTGAACCAAGCCTCCCAGGAGTGCGATCAGCGCAAAGACAAGAAAAAACAGGCCAACGGATTTGGCGGCGTAGGAGGGCCAAAGGCGAGAGCCGACGATGGATTTATCGGTGCGGCGCGGTCCGGGATAATTGGTGTGCTTCTGCCGCCAGATGATTCCCAGGTGAAGGGCCAGAAGCGCCGTAATCGAGGCGGGAACCAGGAAGATATGGAGGCTGTACAGGCGCGGAATGGTGGCCGCCACAGGCACGGTGCCACCGAAAAACAAGAACGTCATCCAGGGACCGATGATCGGTACAGAGAGGAGGATGGCGTAGCCGATTCGCAGGCCGGTGCCGGAGAGAAGATCATCGAGAATGGAGTATCCAAGGAATCCGTTCACGAGCGCGAGGGCCAGGAGCGTCACTCCGATGATCCAGTTGATTTCGCGAGGCCGGCGGTAGGCCGCGGTAAAAAAGATGCGGGCCACATGGGCCAAAATGGCAGCGATAAATATCAACGCCGCCCAATGGTGCATCTGGCGCACCAGCAGTCCCGCGGGCACGCTGAAGCTGATATGCAGCGCGGAGAGATAGGCCGCCGACATGCGTACGCCCTCCAGCGCGTGGTAAGGGCCGTGATAAATGATTTTGGAGGAGCTATCGTCGAAGAACATCGCCAGGTAGGTCCCGGTGATCACCAGTATGACGAATGAATAGAGCGCGATTTCTCCCAGCATGAACGACCAGTGATCGGGGAAGACATGGTCCATCGCGCGCCGCGCAAACTTCGCCAGATGCAACCGCCGGTCCAGCCAGCGGCCGGCCAACCTGATCATGGCATCCCCCAGAATCCAGGGCCGGGGGGCGCGGTAAACCCTCCCGCGGCACGCAAAGTCCCATCGCTATCCGCATAGAGCGGCAACTGCGGTAAGGGCCTGGCTGCGGGTCCGCTGGTCGGACGGGCCCCGGTAAGAACATCGAAAGTCGATTGATGGCAAGGACAAAGCAGCAGGTTCGTTCCCGATTCGAACATTCCCACCGGACAACCGGCATGGGTGCACACGCGTGAGTAGGCGACATACCCACTCGGCGCCCAATGCGCACGTCCCTCCGGCAACTCGAGAAGTTGCTCCTTGACGCGAACCAGCACGGTTTGTGATTTTTCCGATCCGATGCTGTCTTCCGGAAAGACCGTGACGGAGCTTCCCGGCTCAAGCGAATCGACCGAGATCGGCTTTCCGCCCACAGTCATCAAGCGTTGGCCGCGCTTCCAAACGGTAGTAAACAAGGAATCGTCCGGAGACATTCCCAGCGACCGCATCAGCGAGATGACTATCGCGGCGAGGAGGCCGGTTCCCGCCGCGCCCATCCATTTGAGCATTCTTCGACGCTGGACATCGTAGTCGGCGCAATAAGCTTGCACTGCGGCTTCGCGCTCGGCGGGGGGCGACGGCAGCGCTGCGCGCGGCTCGGTCGCCTGCTTGTCAGGCATCAGCCAGTGGGAGGAGAGCACCAAGGCCAGACCGAAACCGCCCAGGGAAAGAGCCAGGGTGATTCCGAGCAGCAGGTTGCTGCCGCTTGACCAATAGATAAACAGGAAGCCGATCCCCGCCGCAATTCCCATGGTGAACGCGCATGCGACCCACAGCGTTCCCCATGTGCGGCGCGTTGATTCGCTCCGTCGGGCGAGATTGCGGTCCGTGGCCCGTCCGGTCTTTTGAGGGGGGCGGAGGGGCGCCGTCGCAGCAGTTTCAACCGGAGCTGGAGCGCTGGTGATGAACCCCTTCACCAATCTCCAGGCGAACGACAGTCCTGCGATAAGCAATGCGAAAGCCAGGCCGCTTCGACCCTCGCTACTTCGATCCTTGCTGCGGCCCGGGGAGGGTTCGATCTCTTCAGGATTGCGGGCCGGCGCCGCATCGGCAGTCCGAACCGGAATTTCAGAGTTTCGTTTCTGGTGGTCGCTCATCCCTTGCCCCTTCTTTCAATCCACATGGTGAATGCGATCAAGATCAATATGGCGATAAATGCGATGAACCCTTCCGCAGCCGGTCCGATGAATTTCAACGGGTTTCCTCCGGGAGTCGGCGGGTGCTGGACGAACTTGACATACTCGACGATGGACGCGAGTTGCTGGTTGCTCAGGACCGATGCGGGAAACGGCGGCATGGGCCCCGGTCCCCAGCGTATGGCTCCGGCTATGATCGCCGCCGATTTGCCGGTGAGCGCCGGGGCGTTTACGCCGGTGAAAGCGAGCGCCCCACCGCGCACGGTGGTGCGATGACATACGGCACAATTGATGCGGAACAGCTCGCCGCCTTCGCCCAGATTGCCTCCGGTCAAGGGGAGCACGGCAATTTTTTGCGTGACATAATCGGCCACGGATCGCATCTCCGGGACCGAAAGCACGTAGGCGAAGCTGGGCATGTGGCTGGGGCCGACCTCAATCGCGGTCATGACCGCCCCATGGTCGTGCTCTGCTATCAATGACGGCCCGGCGATGCTGATGATGGCGCTGATACCTTCTCCCGCTTGCCCGTGGCACTGGGCGCATCTCTGCGCGAATATTGCTTGTCCGTTTGGAGGCGCTTGGATTGCAGCCGGTTGGCAGAATGCAAAATGGGTTGCGAGTGGAACGAGGAGGGAGGCCCCTAGAGCCAAACGGATAAACATCGACCATGGGCGGCGCGGACGCTCCAACGGGCTTGTCACGCGCACTTGGATGCTCAAAGGCGACGTGGGGAAACCTCTATCTCCGGAGCTGCATCTCCGTGGAAAGATTTTCGATGCGCTCCGATGCGCTGCCCAAGAAGCAATGCGTAGCATCAGCCAAACCAGTCTTCTCCGTCTCCAGGCAAGGAGCCCCGATATGCGAATTCGCTATTGGCAATCCGGCATTGTCCTCTGCATCGTGGCCGGATTGATGTCTGGATGCACAGGCGGAAGGGCAGTGGAAAGCTATGCCATCCCGACCGGAGGCTACGCGCGCCACGGCAAGCAAATCATGGTTCAGCGCCAGTGCGGGTCGTGCCATACCATTCCCGGCATTAGCGGCGCGAACGGCGTCTTTGGCCCTCCGCTGGTGTCGTTCGCCCAGCGGACCTTTATCGCCGGAACATTTCCGAACGCAACCAATTACCTGGTGCCATGGATCATGTCGCCGAAGTCGATGAAGCCCAAGACCGCCATGCCCGACCTGGGTCTTTCGGAACAGCAGGCGCGGGACGTTGCAGCTTACCTATACACACTGCACTAGCGCCGTGACTCCGATGGCGGCGAATCCGCTATACTGGGCAACACTCATGCCGTTGGCCCCAGGAATCCATCTCGGCCCCTATGAAATCCAATCCGCCATCGGCGCGGGCGGCATGGGCGAGGTCTATCGCGCCCGCGACACCCGTCTCGAGCGCACCGTCGCCATAAAAATCCTTCCCGCCCATCTCTCCGGCGATGCCGAAGCCAGGCAGCGCTTTGACCGCGAGGCCCGCGCCATCTCGTCGTTGAACCACGCCAACATCTGCACACTGCATGATGTCGGGCATCAAGACGGCGTGGATTATTTGGTGATGGAGTTTCTCGAAGGCGAGACTCTCGCGGAGCGCATAGCCAAAGGGCCGCTTTCCACAGAGCAGGTGCTGCGTTACGGCACGGAGATTTGCGAGGGGTTGGAGCGGGCGCATCGCACCGGAGTCATCCATCGCGACCTAAAGCCGGGCAACGTGATGCTCACTAAATCGGGCGCGAAGCTGATGGATTTCGGCTTGGCGAAATCAGCGGCGGCGGCGGTCTCGGCGTCGAGTTTATCCGGCGTGACCTTCGCGCCGGACAAGCCGCTGACTTCGGCGGGCACGGTGGTGGGGACGTTTCAATATATGTCCCCGGAACAAGTCGAAGGCAAAGAGGCCGACGCGCGCTCCGACATCTTTGCGCTCGGGGCAGTGCTCTATGAGATGGCAACCGGCAAGCGCGCGTTTGAAGGCAAGACGACAGCCAGCGTGATCGCCGCCGTGCTGGAGCGCGACCCGGAGCCGATCAGCACCGTGCGCCCGATGTCGCCTCCGGCGCTCGACCGATTAGTAAAAGCGTGTGTGGCAAAAGACCCCGATGATCGCATTCAGACTGTCCACGACGTGAAGTTGCAGTTGAAATGGATAGCGGAGGGCGGTTCGCAAACGGGCGTTCCCGCAATCATTTTACACAAACGTAAAAACCGCGAGCGCTTCGCATGGGCATTGGCTTCTGTCCTCCTGATCGCCGGCCTCGCAGCAGGATATCTGCTGCGCCCGGTTCCCGCCGCTCCCAGTTTGCGGGTGGCTCTGAATTTGCCTCCACGGTTTCGTCTCGATCCTTATAACCCTTCTTTAGCGTTGTCGCCCAACGGAGGCCGCCTCGCGCTTGCTGCAACCGGCCCTGACGGACTGCAACGGCTCTGGCTGCGTTCGCTGAGTGGGGAAGGTTTGCAACCGCTTCCGGGGACCGAAGGCGCCACGTATCCATTTTGGTCGCCGGACGCCCGTTTCCTCGGTTTTTTCGCCAATTACAAGCTGAAGAAAATCGAGATCGCCACCGGCAGCGTGCAGTCCTTGTGCGCGGCCCCCAGCGGACGGGGAGCGGCTTGGGGCCACGACGGCAAGATTATCTTCGCGCCCAGCTATGCGTCGGGTCTGTACATGGTTGCGGCGGACGGGGGCGAACCCTCGCAGATTACGCAGGTCCTGAAAACCGGCGAATCCCACCGCCTGCCGCAGTTCCTTCCCGATGGTAAGCATGTCTTATTTTTTACTGCTTCGCTGAACGGGGCCGCGGATGCCGGCATCTACCTGCTCGACCTTACCAGTAAAAAAGTGGAGATAATCCAGCGCGAGCACAACGAAGCCCGGTATCTTCAACCGGGGTATCTGGTCTTTCTGCGCGGACGCGATCTAATGGCTGAGCGCTTCGACGTCGTTCATCTCCGGAAAGGCGGCGAAGCGGTAAAGCTGGCGGAGAACGTGACTCCAAATGCCCCCCGCTTTAGCGGCGCCTACACCTTTTCTGATAATGGGTTGCTGCTCTTTGCCACCAGCCCAGAGAGCGCGACCAATCAGGTCACGATATTCAACAGCGACGGAGGCCTGGTAAAGACGCTGGGGCAGCCTCTTCACTTCGATAACGTCATGCTTTCGCCGGATGGCAAGCGGGTAGCGCTGCTGGCGCAAGATCCGCAGTCGGGAACGGACTCAAAACCTGACTTTTGGATACTGAATATGGCCACGGGAGCGAGCGCCAGGATCGCGGCCAAGGTCTCCCCACGACTGCTCAGCCTCAGCCGCTCTAGCCCGGTATGGTTACCGGACAGCAGGCAGATCGCTTACGCCGATGCCGACAGTAACCTTAATGTGCAAATCGCCGACAGTTTCTCCCCGTCACGCCATGTGCTCACGCTCCCGAAAAATGTACCCAATAACACCACTGCGTTGTCTCCCGACGGGAAAATGCTGGCGCTCACTGAGATAGGAGCCTCGGGGCCGGACATCGTAATCCAACCGCTGGGCGGAGACCGTAAGCCGTTCCCATTTATCACCACCGCTGGCAGCGAAAATAGGCAGGGGACCTTCTCGCCCAATGGGAAATGGTTCGCCTATACCTCCGACGAGAGCGGTAGGTTCGAGGTTTATATAGTGCCCTTCCCTGCGGCGGCGGGCAAGCTGCAAGTCTCTTCCGGTGGAGGACAAGCGCCCGACTGGATTGAAGGCGGCCGAAAGCTGGCGTACATCAACAGCGAGCGTAAGCTGGTGGCCGCCGAATTGAAATACAGCGGGCAACAAGTGTCGGTCAGCCGCTCGCGAGAGATGTTCGGCGGCAAGCCGCTCCCGGCTCTACCGGGTCCAGAAGCCAGCTTCAACGGCAACGCTCCGAATTACATCACCCCAGATGGCAAGCTGGTGGTGTTGGCGGTCCCCACCGACTTGAACTCGATCACGCCTTTGACGCTGGTGACGAACTGGGCGGCGGGGTTGAAGAAATGAGCCTGACTACGGGAACAAAACTCGGACCCTATGAAATCCAGTCGCCCCTGGGTGCGGGTGGGATGGGAGAGGTGTATCGCGCGCGCGACACGCGGTTGGAGCGCACGGTCGCCATCAAGATATTGCCCGCGCATCTTTCGAGTAATACGGAGGCGAAGCAAAGGTTTGATCGCGAGGCGCGGGCGATCTCGTCGTTGAATCACGCCAACATCTGCACGTTGTATGACGTGGGGGATCAGGACGGCGTGGATTATCTGGTGATGGAGTTTCTCGAAGGGGAGAGGCTGGCGGACCGGTTAGTGAA
>JBDTLH010000180.1:0-9049 GCA_039934875.1 Acidobacteriaceae bacterium
CGGAAGCGCTCAACCCATCGCCGCCGGAATCGACTACGAAGACTGGCCCGAGGTCGTAGGCACCATCGCCGGAGACGACACCGTCCTGATCATCTGCCCCGACGAGAAACAGGCAAACCTCTTGAAGACACGAATCGAAGGATACCTTGGCTAACGCAGCAACAATCAATTCGGTGGCAAGCGATTCGCGAACCAGCGATGCGCGGACGACTGCACCCCGCATCGCCGTGGCGGGAGTGAGCGGCTACGCCGGCGGCGAACTCGCGCGCCTGCTGCTGCATCACCCGAGGTTGAGCGGCGCCAAGCCAACATTCCTCGGCCGCACCGGAGAGGCACAGATATCGACCTATCTCGAAGACCTCCACCCGCAACTCGCGACATCGGGGCAAACAAACGAAGTCTTCCCTTTCAGTTGGAATCGGATGATCGACTCAGGGAGCGAACTATTATTTCTCGCAACGCCCCAGGAACAATCGCGCGAGTGGGTCCCCGAAGCAATCGCGCAAGGCATCAATGTCATCGATCTAAGCGGAGCATGGCGCTTGAAAGACAACGCCAATCGCGCCGTCTACCACCTGCAAGACGCAAACCCCGAACAGGCCGCCGCGCTGCAAGCCGAAGCGGTCTACGGATGCCCGGAGCTGCACCGCGACGAGATTCGCCACGCCCGCCTCGTCGCCAACCCCGGATGCTACGCCACCTCGATCCTCCTCGCCCTCGCGCCGCTGCTTCAGGCTGGTCTCGTCGATCTTCCCCACGGCATCGTCTGCGATGCGAAATCCGGAGTCAGCGGAGCCGGAAAAGTCCCTACCGCAACCACCCACTTCATGCACGCCGCCGACAACTTCTCCGCCTACGCCGTCTTCGGCCATCGCCACACCGGAGAACTACTCGAGCAACTCCATCTACAGGCAGACCAAATTCAGTTCACACCGCATCTCCTCCCCATGCCGCGCGGCATCCTGTCCACGATCTATCTTCGCCTCAAGCAAGCGACCGACACCGCCTCGATCACCTCGACACTTCAGAATTTTTTCCGGCACACCCCAATGGTTCGCCTACATACATCCCCGCAGCTACCGGAGATTCAGCACGTCGTCCGCACCAACTTCTGCGACCTCGGCTTTGCGCTTCACGCCGATGGCAAACGCCTGGTGGTGGTCTCCTGCCTCGACAATCTTCTGAAGGGAGCAGCCAGCCAGGCGGTACAGAACATGAACCTGATGTGCGGATGGAACGAAGAGGAGGGCCTGCTGTGAGATTCGTCATCAAACTCGGCGGCGCGGCCCTTGAAGACAAGAAAATCCTTCACGCCTCCGGCAAGGCGATCACCGATCTCGTCGCCGACGGAAACCAGGTCGCGGTCGTCCACGGTGGCGGCGTGCAACTGACTCGCGCGCTCGCGCAGATGGGAAAGAAGAGCGAGTTCATCTCCGGCCTCCGCATCACCGACGCCGAGACCCGCGACGCCGCACTGATGGTCCTCGCGGGCCGCGTCAACAAGTCCCTCGTCGCGGCCATCAGCTCCCACGGCCAGGCCGCGGTCGGCCTCTCCGGCGGCGACGGCCACGTCTTTCGCGCGCGCAAGAAAAAAACTACCCCCGACCTGGGCTTCGTCGGAGAGATCGCCGCAACTGACCCGCGCTGGCTTGAAGCCATCTGGGCCATGGGCGCGGTCCCCGTCATCTCTTCCATCGCCCTCGGCTTCGACGGCGAATACTACAACATCAACGCCGACGAGATGGCCGCTGCCTGCGCCATCTGCACCCGCGCCGACACCCTCGTCTTCCTCACCGACGTCTCCGGTGTCAAAGGCCCCGACGGCAACGTCATGCGCTGGCTTACCCTGGCGCAAATCCCCGCGCTCGAAAAACAGCAGATCGTCTTCGGCGGCATGTTGCCGAAGTTGAACGCCTGCCGCGAAGCCCTGACCCACGGAGTGAAGCGCGTGCGCATCCTTCCCGCGGAGGCGGCGGCGTTGCTGCCCGACCTCTGCACAACCCGAGTGAACGATGGAACGGAGGTCATGGTCGCATGAAAGACGGTCGCATGAAACTAGCATCAATCCAGGCGGCGGAGAGCAAGTTGCTCCTCCACACCTCGAACCTCTTCTTCCACGAGCACACCGCCGAACTCGCCCTCCGCCTCACGGAGATCAGCGGCCTCGATCGCGTATTGTTATGCAACGGCGGCACCGAAGCCTGGGAGGCCGCCCTCAAACTCGCCCACGCCCAATGCCTGCGCTCTAACGGCCGAAACCTCGGCACAAAATTCCTCGCGCTCGAGCACACCATCCACGGCCGCTCGATGGGCTCCGTCGCCACCACGCACAAGGAAAAGTATCGCGAACCCTTCGAGCCCGTCATGACCGGCGTCGACTTCGTCCGCTTCAACGACGTAGACGACCTCCGCGCAAAGTTCTCTAACGAAATCTGCGCCATCTGCATCGAACCCGTCCAGAGCGAGGGCGGCATCCATCCCGTCAGCCGGGAATTTTTCCAGGCAGCGCGCGAACTCTGCGACTCCACCGGTGCCCTCCTGCTCGCCGACGAAATTCAGGGCCTCGGACGCACCGGCAAATGGTTCGCCTACCAGCACTACCGCATCCTGCCCGATGTCGCAACCATCGCCAAACCGATCGCCAACGGACTTCCCATGGGCGCGATGCTCTGCACCAACTCAGTCGCCGAAGCCTTCACCCCCGGCATGCACCGCACGACCTTCGGTGGCGGCCCGCTCGCCTGCGCCGTGGCCATCGCCGTCATCGACACCATCAAACGCGGCTCGCTCCTCGACCACACCCGCGACACTGGCAACTTTTTTCACGAAGAGCTCACAAAACTCGCCACTCGTCACGACTGCATCGTCGATGTCCGGGGCATCGGCCTCATGCTCGGCCTCGAACTCGACTCCGCCGAACTGGCCAAACGCGTCGCCGCCCAGTTGATGGACGACCACCGCATCATCGTCAACCGCACCAGCGACACCGTCCTTCGCTTCCTCCCCCCTTTCATCCTCGAACGCAAACACGTAGAGACAGCCATCGAAGCGCTCGACGAAACAATCGGCGCGGCATACGCCGGCGCAGTGCCGGCAGGAGAGCAATCCCATGGGTAGCAAAACTGTAATGATCGATCTCGCGCCGCACAAACCGTCAGCAACTCTGAGCAGCCATACCGACACCTCGTTCAGCGAGGCATCGAAGCGCCTCAAAGGACGCGACCTCTGCTCCATCGCCGACCTCACCGTGCAGGAGATGGCCGCCATCATGGAGCTTTCCCACGCAGTGAAAAACCACCCTGAGGACTTCCGCTACGCCCTCGACGCCTGCCAGATGGTACTGTTTTTCGAGAAGGCGTCCCTGCGCACGCGCCTCACCTTCGAGGTCGCCATCAACACCCTCGGCGGTAACGCCATCTTCGTCGACCAGACCCAATCGCCCCTCGGCGAGCGCGAATCCCTCGCCGACATGGCCCGCAATCTCGAACGCTGGATGAACATCATCGTCCTCCGCACCTACGCGCACGAGACCATCACCGAGATGGCGGCCTGCTCTAAAATCCCCGTCATCAACGCCCTCTCCGACCTCGAGCACCCCTGCCAGGCCATCGCCGATTTCTTCACTCTCGAAGAACGCTTCGGCTCCGCGAAGGGACTTCACTTCGCCTACATCGGCGACGGAAACAACGTCTGCCATTCGCTCATGCTCACCGCCGCGCAGCTCGGCGCTCACTGCAGCGTCGCCTCTCCCAAGGGCTTCGCGCCCAAGCTCGAGATCATCCACAAGGCCATCGAAATCGCCGAGTCCACCGGCGGCAGCATCACCCTCATGCACGATCCCATCAAGGCAGTCGCGGGCGCCGACGCCGTCTATACGGATGCATGCACAAGCATGGGGTTCGAGCACGAAGCCACCAAGCGCGCACCGATTTTCAAACCTTACCAGGTCAACGAAGCCCTGATGGCGCACGCCCAACCCGACGCCGTCTTCATGCACTGCCTCCCCGCGCATCGCAACGCCGAAGTCACCGACGCCGTCCTCGACGGCCCGCAATCCGTCGTCTTCGACCAGGCGGAAAACCGCATGCACGCACAAAAAGCCCTCCTCCTCATGCTCCTCGGAGGGGCCAAACGCATCGCCACCGACGGCAAGGCTCAGGTACGCAAACGCACCACCGACTAGTTGTTCGGCATCCGTTTAATCATTGAGGGCTGCATCTCTATGTCCGTAATTCTCGAAACGTTGCCCGTCGGTCAGAAGGGGATCCGCACCGCCCTCATCGAAGCAAAGGCCCGTCTCACGCCATGACACCAACGACCCAATTCGCAACCCGTACCCCATTTTCATTCAAAACCGGGTTCCCATCTTCCCTCGCAACGGGCTGCCCCATCGTCATTCACGTAACCGGGTGCCCCATCGTCGCGACAGTCTCATCGTCGCTAAGGTGGGCATCGAGCGAAGCTCGACCGCTTTCTTCCGCTCACCAAAAAATTGTCATTTCGACCGAAGCCGCTCGCGCTTTTGCGAGTAGCGCAGCGAGAAACCCGCTTCTCATCCCAAATCCAACTCACACACCCGGGTGGCCCATCCTTTTGCGCACTTGCAAAGGGTGGGTTATTCGCGCCACGCGCGAACCGTCCTCCTCCCTCCCGCAAACCCCACGATTCACCTACAAGAATCCGCCAGACTAAACAAAGGAGCTGTCGCCGTTGCCCCCTTCCCCTCCAATAGCCGCCAATAAATCCACCTCCTCGACCCGCTCCCGCGCCGGTGCAGCGACAGTGCGCAAGGCGAAGCTCCCCGACGCGGTCAACCTCTTCGATCTCATCAACTCCCTCTCCGGCGACGGTACGCTCCTGCGCCGCGGCTACGCCGAAATCTGCGAGAACGTCCGCGACTTCGCCCTGGCCGAATCCGAAGCCGGCATCTTCCTCGGCTGCGGCGCACTCCACCTCTATGGCCCCCACCTCGCCGAAGTCCGCTCCATCGTCGTCAAGCCCGAAGCAAAGGGCCAGGGAACCGGCGGCAAACTCCTGCGCGCTCTACTCAGCGAAGCCGAAGAACAAAATGTCACCGCCGTCTGCCTCTTCACCCGCATCCCCGACTTCTTCTTCCACTTCGGCTTCCGCGTCGTCGACCGCACCGGCCTGCCCGACAAGATCTACAAAGACTGCCAGACCTGCCCCCGCCTCTACGCCTGCGACGAGGCCGCCATGGTACGCGGCCCCCTGCCCAAAATCGCCGTCCTCGGCCCCAGCCCCATCGCCCAGCTGGAACTCGTGAAGCTCCAAACCGGCGCTATCACTCCCCCTGACGCCCTATGGAAAAATAGTCCAAATTTCTGGCGCATTTTCAAATCATCTTCTCATAAGTGTAAAGATCGGGGTGTCCCATCTTCGCGACGGTCTTCCCGTTCGCCACCTGCAAGCGTGGATCGAGCAGGTCGTCTTGCTCTTGCTCAAAGACGTGCCGTTCGACAAGCGGGACGTGCATCTCGTCGCCATCGCCGGGAGTTGCGTGGACTGCCCGCAGAGGACGGGGCATAACAAGCTGCTGTTCGCCGACCTCGGCAAGCAGGGTGCTTGCACCAACCCAAGCTGCTTTCAGGCAAAAGGTGAGCTCCCATATCGCCATCACCCTTGCGGCCAAGCCCAAGCTCGTGCAAATCAGCACGACCCACAACAGGCCGCAGGATGGAAGCCCCGTTCTGGCGCGTAACAAGTACGTTGCGATTCAGGAGGAGAAACCAAAGGACAAGGAACTACTCACAAGGTCTGCGTCAATCCCGACTCCCCCGTCCATCATTCCGGTCGCTGTGCAAGTTCCCGGTTTAGAGATTTCAACTTGAGCGCGGGAATTTGGCGCAGCAACGCATCGATGGCCGAAGCCGCCCTATCCTCGATCTCTTTCGGTAGATGGAGGTATTTCAACATTTGTTGAAATACCATATTTGTTGAAAATCTACGATTGCCATTTCAGCAAAAGTAGTGATTTCACCGCGAGGTGAAAGTCTCATTACAATGAAATCAAACGGCAAACTGCTAATAAAAAGCCCTTTACGGTACCAGCCGAAATCTATGGATAACACACCCGACTTCACACTGATGAAGGAAGCCGATGTGCGCGAAATCATGGTGAGACCCCTCATCGAGCGTCTTGGCTATCGCCATGGAACTGATGCAACGATCCGCACCGAACTCACCCTGAAGTACGATCACAACTTCTTGGCGCGGAAAAATCCCAAGAAAGATCCCCCCTTGCGGGAAAAGTCGACTATATCTGCGATGTCGTATTCCAACAATGAACTTCTAGCTCACTTGATCGTGCCAAGTAGAGTATTTCTTCAAACCAGTTTCGTAACAGCCTCTGCACGCCCCGGCATCAAATAATTAGGCTTTCGCCACGGATTGAACACTTTGACCGGAAGATCCTGAACGTCGCTTTCGTTTCGGGTGACGAAGACCAGATCGTGAACCACGGCTGTTGCGGCGAGAAGCGTGTCGATCACAGGTCTTGGACGCTGGGCTGACCACTCTCCCCAGAGTTTTGCGCTCGGCGTATCCACGCCCAGGATGCGATCCGCGAAATGGGTTTCAAGACCGTCTACCCAGGCTCCAATGGCTCTTCCGGCCGGAGGATCGGACTTCATCTTGAGGGCGATGCCTTTCTTCAATTCCCCAAGGGAAAGACTACTTAGATAGAGAGTTGCCGAAGGTGTTTTGGTGAGGAACGCCAACACCTGCGGGTCTGCCTGCTTCTTGCGGGTCTCAGACAAAACATTGGTATCGAGTAGATATCGGGTACGCGCAGTCACAAACGGACCTTTCGCCCTGTATCACGGCTGCGTTTTACCTCGAAGCTGTCTACCTTAGGGCCGCCCAGTAGATAATCCCTCAGATTCTCCCGTTGGGCGGTGAGCGCACGGTAGTCCGTGATCGAGAGCACCACGGCGTGCTCGGAGCCGTGCCGGGTAATGATCTGCGGCCCTTCCGTATTAGCTTCCCCGATCAGTTCGCTTAAGCGTGTCTTTGCTTCCTGAACTTGCCACACAGCCATACGCATCTCCGCTCACAATCCTGACTATAATTATATCATTTCTAGTCAGAGTCTCCGGCTCCGCGTGTTCCTTTTCGAACCAGTAAAACTTACCGTATTTGCTTCATTTTGCTGATGATCAGAGGGCAAATATCGACCGACGAGGTTGCCGGTAGGGCGCTACTGGACAGACTCCGGGGGCAACTTTCGCCAGAGCAGCGGCAAACCCTGGAACTTCATTTCTTTGAAGGTTATACCTTCCACGAAATCGCGGAAAAGACCAGCCAGGCTTTTGGAAACGTCAGAAACCAGTATTACCGGGGTCTGGAACGGCTTCGCTCCTATGTCAGAATCCATCGGCCACGTGAATGCCGAAACGCGTTGTAGGCTGAGACCACCGCACCAAGTACAAGGACTGCGCAGACGATGAGGAGTCCATGGATTGTGACGTGTGCGTCGGTGTAAGTGATGCCGTCAAAGATCGTGTGATGTTCAAGCAAGAGCTGGAACCGGTCCACATACCCTACGCACCGATAACGACGAAGAACAATATCGCCGAATACTCCGGCAGGGAATTGAGGGCGCTCTACGAATGGGTTATGTCAGACGGCGTATTGCGCACCCACGACGAAGTTGCAGACGTGATGTTCAGTGCGCTTCCGTTTGCCCGCAGGGGCGCGCGAATTGAAGCCGCGTTACGCGCAGCCATAACAAGCTGCGAGAGCAAGAGCTCATTTCATTAGCCAACTCTTAGATGGAACCCTCGGCGGACTTCGGCGCCAGGCACTTCTTCCTCACACTTCAATGCCGCTTTGATTGCCTCAGTATCTGGCGTAGTTTCATGAACGCAAGCCATGAGGGCTCGTTCCAACTCCTCCGGTAGATGGGCGGCAATCGTCTCCCAGAGGACGCCGCTGATCCGCGCCTCAATTCGACGATAGGCCATCGGTAGTGCTTGCACATCAACGATGCGAACCGAGTTCTGATTGTTTTTCTGGACGCGGAGAGTGAACTCCTGGCCCTCAATCTTCCTTATTTCTCGGCTGAGCATGTAGAAGAGGACCATCGATTTCGTGCGGTCTACTTTGTTGGCGGTAGAGCGGGCTCTCTCGCTGAGTCGCGTGGCCTCCGCGCGGCAGTATTGTTCGCGGGCCTCCATCATGCGGACGAAACGTCCGATCCGGTCGACCTTCTCCCCATGAGCCTCACAAAACTGTCGGAAGCGGCCAACTAACTCCTCGGAAGGTTCGCCGCCGGTTTCTACCTGTTCCTCGATCTGTTCGATCAGGTCGTCGAGCTCCGTATCGATTTCAAGTAACGTGTTTGATTCAACAATCGAATTCATCGCGAATTCTCCAATTTGGAAAGGGTTGTGGCCATCGCTCGAAGGGACAACTGGGTATGTCAGGCAGCCAAGCGCTGCGAGCTGATGAGAGTCTTCGCCGCCCGGTATGCAAGAGCATCGGCTCGGGTCTGCAGCGGATGACCATCGTGACCTCGAAGCCATCGCCATTCAATGTGAAGCTCGCCGTTGAGCCGCATCAACTGGGTCCATAGATCCCGATGCTGCAACCGCGCCCCGCGCCTGTTCCGCCATCCTTGGTCACGCCAGCGAAAAACAAAACGACGCATGCCGTGGATCAGGAGCTCGGAGTCGGAATACAACTCGATGCGTGCACCCGCCGGGATCGAACGGAGAGCCTCGACCGCCGCGAGGAGTTCCATCTCCGAGATGTCAGTCCAGGGGAATGCTCCAGACATCTCGCGTCTCTCGTTCCGCTGGACGATGACTGCACCCCAGCCGCCAGGACCGGGGTTTCCGATGGAGGAACCATCTGTGTAAATTCGGAATAGCTGATTCATTGAGAAACTCCTCTCCTTTCCGAAGTCGAGTTTCAATCAGGCGGCCTGCATCGGAACGACTTGGCCAAACGGAGCCTTGCGCCCGCCAGTCGAAGCCCAAAGCACCGGATAGCACGGTTCTAACGACGGGAAGGAACCGTAAAGATCGGT
>JBDTLH010000181.1:0-6416 GCA_039934875.1 Acidobacteriaceae bacterium
CGCGCCTCAAGCTGCTCTTTGCCGCAGAAGCAGTAATAGGCATGGCCGCTCGCCAGCAGCTTCTCCGCCGTCGCATGATAGAGCGCGAGCCGCTGCGATTGATAAAACGGCCCCTCGTCCCAATCGAGGCCGATCCACTTCATGCCCTCGAGGATGCCGGTGACCATCGCCTCCGAGGAGCGCTCGAAATCGGTGTCTTCGATGCGCAGGATGAAGGTGCCTCCCAGCTTGCGCGCAAAGAGCCAGCTAAAGAGCGCGGTGCGCGCTCCTCCGACATGCAGAAATCCCGTGGGAGAGGGGGCAAAGCGCACCCGTACTTCTGAACTTGCTTGAGCCATCACTCTTCATGATAATCGGCGAAGCACGATTCAAAACTGGGCGAGAGACAGAAAGAAGGACCTCAAGTAATTAGCTGACGCTATGAGCTTCAACGGGGGAGCTCTCGATGTTGTACACTCCTCGCAATATCTCAGGAGGTTCTATGGTTCGTCTCAAGAAAGTTGGCGTCCTCTCAGCGGCCAAGACAGCGGCAATGGTTTATGGCGCGCTAGGGCTTATCATTGCGCCTTTTTTCCTGTTGGGCGGGTTGACCATGATGAGCGTCATGCCCTCTAATCAGAGGTTCTTGGGAGTGATTTACGTGGTTCTGGCAATAGCTGCGCCGTTCCTTTATGCGGCAATGGGCTTCATCGGCGGAGCTTTCGTCGCATGGTTTTATAACTTGATTTCCAGGAAATTCGACGCTGGCCTCGAGCTCGAATTGGAGCAACTGCCAACTACGCCGGTCTACAGTTCGTCGGCTACCGCTTAGAGACAACGGTGCGATTAGATCCGATCTCTATCCGTATTCATCCCCGCAATCCGCGGCCGCTCTTCCCCCGGTTCTCCGCGCGAGCGGCGATATATCCCATGGTGCAGACGGCGAGGAAGACCAGCCCGGCCTCGATGCTCTCGCGCCCCTGACGCGCCCAATAAACGTCTTTCAAATTCAGCCACAGCGCAAATTCATCGAGCGTCATCGCCGCTCCCGCGCCGTAGAGCAGCGACATCAATCTCCCCATAAATGCGGAGCTGTCCGATTCGCCGTTGCCAATCTCCAGCAACCATCCGTAACCCACCAGGAGCAGCAGCAGAATGCCCCAGACCAAGTGATGGATGTGCAATCCGCCCATCTCGACATAGTGAAACGGACCGATATCGTTACGCGCCAGGTTGGCCATGGCGCGGACGATCGCAAAGGTCACCACAAAGCTAAAATTCGCCAACAATATCCGGCGCTGGGGACGGTCGGGGACCCGCTCCTTCAGCGCTCGTCCCGCCCGCGTGCGATGCAGGAGCAGCGCAATCGCCACACTGCACACGATAGCCGCGATTCCCATCAAGACTTCGTAGAAACGCATGTCAGTGAGGATACTCGATTCGCCGCGGAGACGCGGAGCGATGTAGGCTGCTGAAATCATTTACCGGCTCCCATTTATACTAAAAAGTTTCCCCGCATCCCCCGCACGAGGTGTAACGAATGTCTGAGCACTCCACCATGCAAGCCGTGGTCAAGCCCACCGCCGCTCCGGGCGCCGAAATCCGCGAAGTCCCTGTCCCTGAATTTGGTCCCGACGATGTATTGGTCAAAGTGCGTGCGGCTTCTATCTGCGGCACCGACCTGCACATCTACGAATGGGACCAATGGGCGCAGAACCGCATCAAGCCGCCGCTCGTCCCCGGCCACGAGTTCTGCGGATACGTGGCCAAGATCGGCAAGAACGTGACCAACGTCAAAGAGGGCGATTTTGTCTCCGCCGAGATGCACGTCGCCTGCGGCAAGTGCTTCCAATGCCGCATCGGAGAGGCACATATCTGCCAGCACGTCCGCATTCTGGGCGTGGATGCGCCCGGCGCATTCGCCGAATACGTTACCATCCCCGAATCGAACATCTGGAAGATCGACCCTTCCATCCCTGTCGATTACGCGTCCATACTCGATCCGCTGGGCAACGCCGTGCACACTATTCTCGCGGGCGAAATCGCCGGACGCACTGTCGCGGTCATCGGCTGCGGGCCCATCGGACTCTTTTCCATCGCCGTCGCGCAAGCCTGTGGCTCCGCCGAGGTCTTCGCCATCGAACCGAATGAGCATCGCCGCAAACTGGCAAAGCAGATGAATGCCGAGTACGTACTCGATCCCGCGACCAATGACGTGAAGCAATTCGTCTTCGACAAGACCAGTGGCACCGGCGTGGACGTGATCGCGGAGATGTCCGGCAACCCGCGCGCGATTCAGCAGGGCTTCGATATCGTGCGCCTGGGCGGACGCGTCTCCCTGCTTGGCATCCCCTCCCAATCCGTGAAGCTCAATCTCGCGGAAGACATCATCTTCAAGGGCGCGGTGGTGCAGGGCATCAACGGACGCCTCATGTACAAGACCTGGTATCAGATGCAGGCGCTGCTCAAGACCGGCAAACTCAAGCTCGATCCGGTGATCACCGACCGCATGCTGATGGCTGATTTCAATAAAGCCATGGAGCGGCTCAAGACCGGCGAATCCAGCAAAATCATCCTCTATCCCTATGGACAGTCGGCCCCATAGCGTTGACAACCGCCGATGCTATACTGGTATAGCGAGGTGCATATGCTGGCAATCAGACTTCCAGAAGATATAGAAAATAGGTTGGGAAAATTGGCGAAGCGGACCGGACGAACAAAAACCTACTACGCTCGCGAAGCCATTCTCCAGCACATCGAGGACCTCGAAGACACGTATCTCGCCGAGCGTACCCTCGAACGTATTCGTCAGGGCAAAGAGCAGACGGTCCCTATTGAAGAAGTAATGATGCGCTATGGCGTGGAAGGTTGAGTTGTCTCCCGGCGCCGACCGGGAGTTAGGCAAACTCGATCCTCAACAAACCCGCCGCATTTTAAAATTTCTTTTCGAGCGGGTCGCCAGATTGGAAGATCCACGGGGTATCGGCGAAGCGCTGCAAGGGGAACGGCTGGGGGAATTTTGGAAGTACCGCGTTGGCGATTATCGGCTCATCTCCAAGATTGAAGATGATCGGCTGCTTATCCTGGTGCTTCGCGTCGGTCATCGGCGCGAGGTCTACCGCAAGCCTTGATTGAGTTTTTTCCCGATTGGTAAGCCCCGCGGTCGCGCACCCGCTTCTGCGCTATCCTGCAATAGCGCCATGCCTGAAACCAACACCATTCCGTTGTCTGAACTGTTGGGCTCGCGGGTGAAGACGCCCGGCGGCACGGTGCTGGGGCGTGTGCGCGAAGTGGCAATGTCTCCGCAGCACGATCCGGCGCACATCTCCGCGCTGATTGTGCGCACCAAACAAGGCGACCGCCTGCTCTCCCCCGGCAAGTTGCGCAGCCTGGACCGCGACCGCGTGATTACCGAATCAGCCGACTCCAGCGACTGGCCTCCGGTGGTCAACTCCGAAGGATTTCTGTTGCTGGAGCGCGACCTCCTCGATCAGCAAATCATTGACGTGCACGGACGCAAAGTGGTGCGCGTCAATGACGCCACCCTGGTCTCCGAAAACGGCTCGGACGTGAACGGCATGCAGTTGCGCATCAGCGAAGTTGAGGTGGGCACGCGCGGCGCGGTCCGCCGTCTGCTGCGAGGCATGGCGCCGCGCAACGCCGTGGACGCCTTCGCCGCCAGGTTCTCGCCCCGCGCCATTCCCTGGGATTTCGTGAATTTGATCGAGGTCGATCCTTCGCGCCGCGTGCATTTGAAAATCGACCAGGAGCGCTTGGCGAAGATGCACCCGGCAGACATCGCCGACATCCTCGAAGACCTTGCGCCTGCTGAACGCGAAGCCATCTTCAGCAACCTCGATGACGAGGTCGCCGCCGACGCGCTCGAAGAGCTCGAACCGAAGATGCAGGCCAGCCTGCTCTCCTCCGTCAGCCACGACCATGCCGCCGACATTGTGGAAGAGATGGATCCCGACGCCGCCGCGGATGTGCTCGGCGAACTCACGCCCGAACATTCAACCCACATTCTGCGCGAGATGGAGCCTGAGGAGCGCGACGAGGTCGCCGAACTGCTCTCCTACCGCGAGAACACCGCCGCCGGACGCATGACCACCGAGTTCGTCCGCACTGCCGACACAGACACTGTCGCGCAAGCTATTGAGGCGCTGCGGGCGTATGAAGGCTCCACCGAGAGCATCTACACCATCTTCCTGATCGACGCGGAGCAGCGCCTTACCGGGATGGTGCCGCTCAATCGCATGGTGCTCGCCGACCCTGCGACTCCCCTCGCCGATCTCAAACAGGAGCCGCTGGTCTGGTGCGATAGCGAAACCAGCGAACTCGAAGTCGCCGAGTTGTTCGATAAATACAACCTGATGATGCTGCCGGTCATTGATGACGACGTCCACATCTCTGGCGTAATCACCGCCGATGACGTAATCAGCCTCTTGCGCAAGAAAATCTAGTGCTCTCGGTAGATGTCATCCCGTGTGACTGTTTTTGAAATTGCGCTGCACTCATCTCTTTCGAGCACTTATCGTTCTCATCAACGACAGCTCACTTCTTTAACTCCGCCCCCCAGTTGGTAATCAGCGTAAGCGGCTTGCCGCCGCTGCCGGTGGCTACATTGAGGAGGAAACGCTTGCCGTCCGGGGTCACAGTGAATGCTCCCTCTCTATCGCTGAGAAAAGGGGTGGCGAAGAGCAGGTGCGGTGTACCCAGCCGCAGCGTTCCGTTTTCAGCGGCAACATCCACCGCCATCATGATGGCCGACGTCGTAGAGGGTGCAGATGTTGGCGTGATTCAACGAAGAGATCGCGCGCGCCTCGCGATCAAACCGCTGCTTCGCCTCCGCGTTGTTCGAAAGATGCGCAGGCAATATCTTGATCGCCACCGTGCGCTCCAAGCGCGTGTCGCGGGCGCGATAGACCTCGCTCATGCCGCCCGCTCCAAGCGGCGACTGTATCTCATAAGGCCCGAGTTTCGTACCGGCGGAGAGGCTCATTTCTTCAACTCCGCATCCCAGTCGGTAATCAGAATGAGCGGCTTGCCGCCGCCTCCGGTAGTAACAGAGTTCAGCAGGAAGCGCTTCCCGTCCGGGGCGACTGCGAATGCCCCCAACTGGTCGCTGAGAAAAGGAAATCCGCTAAACAGCAGAGCAGGCGTCCCCAGCTTTAGCGAACCATTTTCGCTGGAGACAGCCACTCCCATCATCTGCCGGCTGGGCGTGGTAAAGAAGAGTTCCTTCCCGTCCGCGCGCCAGGCGCTCGAACCGCCGCCGCCAGTCGAAACCTGCCACTTGCCCGGCCCGTTGGGGAAGGACCGGACATAAATCTCATAAGGGCCGCCCTCGCTCGAAGAATAGGCGATCCACCGTCCGTCGGGAGAGATGCTCGGCCAGTACGAGGGGTAGGGCGCAGCCGGATCTCCGGCGGCGAAGGGTTGGCGGCCATCGGGTTTGAAGCCTGCGCCCAGCGGAAGCGCCCATACATGCGGCCCTATGCCTTCGCTGCGCTCAAAGGCGAGGTAGCTGCCATCGCGAGCGACAAAGAGTGGAGAATCGAAGACCGAGTTTTTATCGAGGATTGCCTCCTCGGCGCCGCTGCCGTCCGCGGAGCGCTTGAATATCCCGCGGAAGGGGCCGCGGATGGAGGAGTAAAAGATGAATTTGCCGTCCGCCGTCCAGACCGGATTGTCCTGACGGCCGGGACCAAAGGTGATGCGGGTGTGGGTGCCGCGGGCGAGATCGAGCACCCACACATCCGCCACGCCGTTGGTTTCAAAGAGCGAGTAGGCAAGACGGGAGCCGTCGGGCGAGAGCGTCGGATGCAAATATATCCCGGTCACCGGCGCGGACAAGCCTAAGGATTTCCCTTTGGGGTCGAACCAGGCAAGCTGCGAAGCCCCGGACGCGCCGCCCAGCGAATGCAGCGCCAGCCGGCCGCTCTGCGACGCCGAGAATACGCCATAGACGCTGCCGGCATTTTCCGTCAGATGCTCCGCGATGGGAACGGCCTCGCCGCTCAAAGAAAGGTCTTTCGCATTGAAGCGTTGCGCCATCAACGTGCTCTCGCGCGGGAACAACAGGTATCCGGGGGCGGCGTAGATCGCCGGCCAGCCGCCGCGGAAGAGCAGCCGTCCGCTGCGTGAATTCGGGGAATCCGGCGAATCGAGCGAACCGATGAAGACCCCGCTATTCTCCGGCTTGTCCGAGCGGACGTAATACAGAAAATGCTTGCCGTCAGGCAGAAAATCCGGCCAGCGATGCGAGTTCTCGCTGTCCGCGGTGGAGAGGTGGGTCACGGGAACGGGCGCGCCTCCGGAGGAGGAGATGCGCAGCAACGGCTTCGCCGTGTCGGGAGTGAAAAGGATCGTTCCATCGCTGCTGGTTCCGCTCCAGGACCCGCCGCGTCCCGCTCGCGCGTCCGCCAAAATCTGCG
>JBDTLH010000182.1:0-24642 GCA_039934875.1 Acidobacteriaceae bacterium
GGTAGGGACAATATTAGGGAAGGGCCACCGGTCCGCGATCGACCAGAGCACGACAGGGATGAGGGGCAGCAGGAACCAGGCCATCAGTAGTGCACGCCCAGCCGTTCCAGCGGGCCGGAGCAGTCGCCTCATGACAGCACCCGGACCCGACGCAGCAGTCCGACCCCGATGATGACGGCTATCCCGGCGATGCCTGTGGTGATCAGCGCCACCGCCAGGGCTTGCGGACGCGCCGACAGGTCGCTGGCGGTGAACAGCTGATAGGCCAGCACTGACAACGGTTGTGGGTAGGCGCGGCCCAGCAGCCAGGCGACCTCGTACGATCCCAACGCGTAGACGAAGGTGATCGTGCCGGTCGTGATGAGTGCGGGCGCAAGCAGAGGCACCGTGATCGCACGCAGCCGCTGCCAGCTGCTGGCACCCAGGACGGCCGCAGGCGCGCAAAACGCTCGATCGCGCTGGCGCCGTCGGCGGCAATGCCGCAGACCTCAAAGCCGGAGCCGGCGGTGAATACCTCGGCCACGCAACGGCGCGCCACCGCCGAATCGTCCACAATCAGCACCCGCTTCATTCTCACGCGAAACTCTCCTCTGGTATGGGGTTCAATGCCCTACTGCACCATGCGATCGGGCCATGCCGCGGCGGCGGCGCGGGCCGGCACCGCCGGTACCGCCTCCCCATAGTGAAAGCGGGAGACGAATTCCTGCATCTCCGTCGCCATGCGGGAAAGCTCGAGCGCCGCCCGCTCGGTGTAGCTCGCGCCATCCGAGGTGCTCTGCGCCGCCGCCGCGACTTCGGTGATGCTGCGCGTGATCTCTCCGCTCCCGTTGGCCACGTCGCTGGTGCTGCGGCTGATCTCGTTGGTGGTCTGCGTCTGCTGCTGCACCGCCCCCGCGATGGTGGTCTGCAGCCCGCTGATCCGCCCGATGGTGTCTCCGATGGCGGAGATGGCCTCGACCGCGGCCCGCGAATCGGACTGGATGATCTCGATCTTGCGCCCAATGTCCTCCGTCGCCTTCGCGGTCTCTTTCGCCAGCTCCTTGACCTCATTGGCGACCACGGCGAAGCCCTTGCCCGCCGCTCCCGCGCGCGCCGCCTCGATCGCGGCGTTGAGCGCGAGTAGATGCGTCTGTCCCGCGATACCGGTGATCAGCTTCACGATCTCCCCGATGCGTCCGCTGCTCTCGCCCAGCCGCGACATGGTGGCATTGGCTTTGCTCGCCGCGTCCACTGCCTCTCCCGCGACCTTGGCGGCATCGGACGCGGAGCTGGCGATTTCGCGGATGCTGGTGGACATCTCCTCGGCCGCGCTGGCCACGGAATGAATGTTGCAGCCAATCTCCTCCGAGGCCGAAGAGACGGAGAAGACCCGCTGCGAAGTCTGCTGCGCATTGACCGCCATCGTCTTTGCCGTGGAGGTGAGCTGCTCCGCCGCCGCGGCCAGTGAGGACGCCGAACGGCCCACGCCTCACATGACCTCGCGAATCGATTCCATGGCTTTGTTGAGCTCCTTGGCGGTGCGATCGCGTTCCGAGGCGGGAACGATGGCAACGTTCAGGTCGCCGCGTTCAAGCGCCTCGGCGGCGAGCCCGATGCGCCGGTTGTAATCCACCAGGGCGCGGAAGTTGGCGGCGAGTTTTCCCAACTCATCCTTTCCCTCGATGTCGATCTTCACCGTGGTATCGCCCTCGGAGAGCGCCCGGCTCGCCTCGAGCAATTGCCGCAGGCTGCCAGAGAGGAAATCAGCCAGCCAGAAGGCGATTCCGAAGGCAATGGCAATCGCCGCCAAGGTGGAAGCGATCATGGTCTGCTGAATGGAAGCCGAAGCGGAGGCATTGGCGGCGGCGGCACGGTCCCGCTCCCGCCCCAGTTGTTCGATCAATTGATTCACCGTATGGTTCGCGGACTGGATCACCGCAAAGCCCTGGCTTCCCAGCAGGGTCGCGACCACGGTCTCATAGGTGCCGTCACCCTGGCTCATGCGCTCGCGAGATTTCAGGGTAGGTGCGACCGCCTGCTCGACGAAGCTGCGCTTGTCCTGCTCGAGCTCGGCGATCGCCGCCAGCAACTGCGGGTCTCCCGCGGCGCTCTGCTTCAGATCGGGCAGCTCTTCGTCCACGCGCTTCGCCGAATCCTGATAAAGCTGATAAGCATCGGGCGCGCCGGTGAGCACGAAGGAGGTGAAGCCGATCTCGATCTGATGCAGCGAGGTTTGAAAGTCGCGGAACTTATCGTTGCGATGTTGCGCGCTCAACATCTGTTCGCGGGTGTGCTCGGCGGTGGAGACGGCGCGGAAGGTCACCGCGCTTTCGATGAGGACGATCACGATCACCGAGGCAAACGCCGCCAGCAGCTTGGTCTTGATGCGCGAGTTACGAAACCAGTTCATGAGAGATGCTCCTTGAGATCATCGGGTCGGGAGTAACAGGGTTGAGGCTGGGCAGAAGAAATACCGCATCGAGATCGAGCGCCAGCAGAAGTCTTTCGCTTCGGCGGCAGGCGAATTGCAACAGCCCGCGCAACTCCGGGCGGATACTCTGGGGGACCGCTTCCGTCTCAGCGCCCTCGGCATCCACTTCGACAATCTCGCCGATCTGGTCAACCAGCAGGCCCACCAACTCGCTCTTGTTATGGGAGGATTTGTTTTGCACGAAGATGACCAGTCTTTGTTCAGCGCTGCTTTCCCGGCTCTCCACGCCGATCGCCGTGCCCAGGCGGACCAGGGTGGCAATGTCGCCGCGATGGTTCATCATGCCCGCGATCGAGGGGGCCGCTTGCGGCACCGGGGTAAATTGCACACGGGAGACGATCTCGGTAATTGCGGTGGTCTCGATCCCGAAGAGCGAGCGGCCCAGCATGAAGCTGCAGAATTGGCGGGCGGGGCGGATAGCAGCCGTCATTCGAGACCTCCCGCTCCCGCTTCAAAGTGGCGTTCTATCACTTGACTCAGATCGAGCAGGTGGGTGACGGCGCCTTGCATCACGGCAGCGCTTGCACTGCGCCCCGGCCACGGACGGCCGGGCACAATCTCTTCTTCCGCGCTATCGAGCACTCGCTCGACCGCTACGCCGGCGTCTCCGGCCGTCGATTCGCAGAGCAGCACGGAGACCCGCGCGGCATCTTCTTCTCCCCGGCCGCGCCGCTCCGGGCCACGCAAATCGATCAGCGGCAAAATGCGCCCTTCATATTGAAAGACGGTGTTGCCCTCGAACACTTCGATCTGTTGCGGCGAGAGTTGCTCGATGCGTACGATCTGATTGAGATCAACCGCCGCTCGGCCGCTCGCCTCGATATAGAGCACACCCCGCTTGGCCTTGGCGTCGGGGGCGAGACCCTCATGCTCCGCTGCCGAGACCGCGCTGTGGAGTTGCTGGTCCTGGCTATTGTTCAGCATCCCGGCAGCCGTTACCAGCGATTGCGCGTCCAGAATAAGCGCGATGCCGCCGTCCCCGCGCACTGTCGCCGCGGAAAACAAAGACACAGTCGAGAGCAGCCTGCCCAGCGGCTTCACCACGATCTCTTCCATGTCCTCGACCCCGTCCACGATGAGGCCAAACTGACGGCTGCCGAAGCACAAGATCAATAGCAAGAGCTCCTGAGCGCCAGAGAGTGGCTGCGCCGAAGGAGGAGCGCTGGCCAGCAGATCGCCCAGCACGATCAGGGGCAGCAATCTCTCGCGGATGCGGTACACCGGGGTGTCGCCGATCCACTCCACGCGGTCCCCGACGGTCTGCGGAATGCGCACCAGCTCGACAATGCTCGCCTGCGGTATGGCAAATGACTGCCCCGCGCAGCGCACCATCAACGCCGGAAGAATGGCCAGGGTAAGCGGAATGCGGAAGCGCACCGCCGTACCCTTACCCAGGGTGCTCTCCAGTTCGACGCTGCCGCCAATCTTTTCGATATTGGTCCTCACCACGTCCATGCCGACCCCGCGTCCGGAGATGTTCGAGATCTGCGCCGCCGTGGAAAACCCGGGCAGAAAAATCAACTCCCGCGCCTCGGCGTCGCTCAGCCGATCAGCCGCCGCCCTATCTATCAGCCCCCGCTCCACCGCTTTGCCGCGCAGCGCGGCGCAATCCAGCCCGCCGCCATCATCCTTAATACCGATAATCACGTAACCGCTGTCATGCACCGCCGAGACATGTACGGTTCCGGTCTCGGGCTTGCCCTTGGCCTGGCGGGTGGCGGGCAGCTCGATCCCGTGGTCCAGCGCATTGCGCACCGCGTGGGTGAGAGGGTCCTTAACCGCCTCCATGATGGAGCGGTCGATCTCGGTCTCCGCGCCGCTCACCTCGAGCGACACCTTCTTGCCGCAACTCTGTGAGATCCCCCGCACCATACGTGGCAATTGATTGAACAACTGTTCGAGCGGCTGCATGCGGGTCTGGGTCACGCGTTCACGCAGGTCACTGGTGATGTGGTTCAGACGTTGCGCCAGCGGGAGCAGTGCGGCATCGGCGGATTGCGCCGCGATTTGCAGGATCTGGTTGCGCGCCAGCACCAGCTCGCCCATCAGGTCCATCAACTGGTCGAGCAGCTTCACATCCAGGCGGACCGTCGCATCGGCAACGCCCTTTTCCAACTCCGGAGCTGCCGCTGGCCTTTCCGGAGCCGCCGCTGGCCTCGCGGACGCTAAAGTTTGCTTCGCTTCCCCTGCCCTCGACGGCGCGCCGACTGGCAAATGCTGCTCTTCTCGCGCCTCCCCTGGCGCATAGGAATTCAGCAGCGCGGCCAATCCGGCTTCCTCCGGGTCGCCCTCATCGCCTGTCCCGTCACTCTCCGTGGCTTCGATCCGCCGCAGGATGCGCCGCACCGCGTCCACCATCGCCAACAGCGTGTTGGTCATCGCCGGAGTCAGCGCGATCTCGCCGTCACGCAGGCGCGAGAGCAGGTTCTCTCCCGCGTGCGTGAGCGATTCAAGGCGCTCGAATCCTAAGAAGCCGGTCGTGCCCTTGATGGTGTGGATGGTGCGGAAGACCGCACCCAGGATCTCGCGGTCCCCGGGATTGGCGTCCAGACGCACGAATTGCTGATCGAGAGAGTTGAGGTTCTCGGCGCTCTCTTGCAGAAATTCTTTGACAATCTCATCCACGCTGTTCTTATCGGAGAAGAGGGGCGAAAGTTTAGAATGGCATTCACCGCCATGCCGGTCCCAAACTTCACGCCCTCCTCGGACGCTCTCATCGCGGCGGCAACCGCCGCCACTGGGAATGCTTACGCCCCTTACTCCAACTTCCGCGTCGGCGCCGCTGTGCTGCTCGAAGATGGCCGCACCTTCTCCGGCTGCAACGTGGAGAACATCTCCTATGGGCTTACCAACTGCGCCGAACGCACCGCCATCTTCCGCGCCATTGCCGAAACCCCGGGCGGCGCCATTCGCATTCGCGCGCTTGCGGTGGTCAATTTCGCCGGCCTGCCTTGCTCCCCCTGCGGTGCCTGCCGCCAGGTCATCGCCGAGTTCTCTTCGCCCGATACAACCGTCTTCTATCGAGGCGCAAACGGCTTTGTTGCCATGCCCATGAAAGAACTCTTGCCGGAGAGCTTCCACCTCTAATTCATTTCCTGCTTTCCTCCTCCTCATAAAACAGATACTCTGCTGCTTTCCGCTTGTCTTTTCTCAATCTTCCGAAATTGCTGTGTGTACGCTGCCGGCGGCACACCGGGGAGTTCATGCGCCTTATCGATTTGATCCGCAAGAAACGAGACGGCGGCGAGCTTTCGCCCCAGGAAGTCGCGTGGGTGATTGCGCAATATACCGCCGATGCCATTCCCGACTACCAAATGTCCGCATGGTTAATGGCAGCGCTGCTGCGCGGGCTCTCCCCCGCCGAACTCGCCGCGCTCACTCACGCCATGCTGCACTCCGGGCGGGTGCTCGACCTGAGTTCTCTACCCGGGCCGCGGGTGGACAAACATTCAACCGGAGGCGTGGGAGACAAGACCTCACTGATCGTAGCTCCCATCGCCGCCGCCGCTGGTCTTTATGTTCCCATGATCAGCGGACGCGGCCTGGGCCACACCGGCGGCACGCTCGATAAACTCGAAGCCATCCCGGGTTTTAACGTCTTCGTCTCGCCTGAAGCCATGCTTTCGCAACTCGCCGCGCTCGGGGTGGTGATGGCCGGCCAGACCGAGGACATCGCGCCCGCCGACAAGCGTCTCTACGCGCTGCGCGACGTGACCGGCACCGTCGAATCTCCGGAGCTGATCTGCGCCTCCATCATGAGCAAAAAGCTTGCCGAGGGAATCGATGCGCTGGTGCTCGACGTAAAGAGCGGCTCCGGCGCATTCATGAAGCGTGAAACAGATGCCCGCCGCCTCGCCCGGCTAATGATCGACACCGGAGAGCGCATGGGCAAACGCGTTGCCGCATTGCTCACTGATATGGACCAGCCACTGGGTCACGCGGTCGGCAATGCACTCGAAGTGAGAGAGTGTCTGGCTGTATTAGAGGGCCATGGCCCCCCCGATGTGGTTGAACTCTGCTCCGCGCTTACGGCGTGGATGCTTTATGCCGGCGGGGTGGTGCGCAGCGTTCAGGAAGGCGAGCAGAGCTTCGCGCGTCTGATCGCCGATGGCAGCGGGATAAAGAAATTTCGCGAGCTATGCAGAGCTCAGGGCGGAAACCTCGACGCGCTGCCCCATGCCCGGAACACCGTAGTTGTCCCGGCCACTGCCGCTGGGTTTGTCCAACATATCGATTGCGAGCGCATCGGCATCGCCAGCCTGGTGATCGGCGGCGGTCGCGAGCGCAAAGAAGATACTGTCGATTCCGCCGTCGGCCTGATCCTGCACAAGAAGGTGGGAGATGCGGTCGCGCCCGGCGAAACCCTGTGCACGCTCCACTACAACAGCGACGCCCGTCTCTCAGAGGCCCGGGAGATGATCGCCGCCGCTTATCAGATCGGCGCCGTGCGCCTTCCATCCCGCCCTCTGATCGCCGAAATACTCACCAGCGCCAATCTTGCCGCCAATCCACCGCAAAAGGAAACTTAACTCGACATGGGACGATTCACCGGCATTCTAGGCATCGTGGCGCTGCTGGCGCTATGCTACATCTTCTCCACCGACCGCAAAGCAATCCGCAAAGCTACCGTCGCCTGGGGATTGAGCCTGCAAATTTTCTTCGCGGTGGTCGTGCTGCGCACGCGATTTGGCGAGGACGCGCTGGCCAGCGCGGGCAACGCGGTCAACAAACTGCTCTCCTACACCATTGCCGGATCGAGCTTCGTCTTTGGCGATCTGGGCAGGCCGGGGTCGATCGCCTACTTCGCCTTCGTAGTGCTCTCGACCATTATCTTCATCTCCGCGTTCTTCGCGCTGCTCTACCATGTCGGTGTCATGCAGATCATCATCCGCGGCTTCGCCTGGGTGATGGCGAAGACCATGCGGGTGAGCGGCGCGGAGTCGCTGAACGTGGCGGCGAGCGTCTTCATGGGGCAAACCGAAGCTCCGCTCACCATCCTTCCCTTCCTGCCTACCGTCACCAAATCCGAATTGATGACCATCATGACCAGTGGGATGGCGCACGTCTCCGGCGGCATTATGGCGGCCTATATCGCCGCGGGAATTGAGCCCAAGCACATCCTCTCCTCCGTCATCATGACCGCGCCCGGTACCATTCTGATTGCCAAGATGCTGGTGCCGGAGACCCAGGTGCCGCAGACCGCCGGCACCGTCAAGATCGACGTCGAGCAACTGCACAAGGGCGAAAACGTGATCGGAGCGGTCGCCCGCGGCACCACCGATGGATTGCGCCTGGCGGTCAATGTGGGCGCGATCCTGATCAGTTTTCTGGCCCTGATCGCTCTGCTCAACGGCATCTTCGGATGGGTGCATCAACACCTGTTCTGGTTCCCCGCGAGCCTGAACCTGCTGCTGGGGTGGTTGTTCCGCCCGGTGGCGTGGCTCATCGGAGTGCCCTGGCGTTTCAGCTCCTATGTCGGCGCCCTGCTGGGCACCCGCATGGTCGTCACCGAGCTGGTCGCTTACGCCGATCTGGGCAAGATGAAGGGCCTGCTCGACTATCGCAGCTACACCATTGCCACCTATGCGCTCTGCGGCTTCGCCAACCTGGGCTCCATCGGCATACAAGTCGGAGGCATCGGCGCTCTGGTCCCCAGCCGGCGCAACGAGATCGCCTCGCTGGGAGTAAAGGCGATGCTCGCGGGGACGATGGCGAACCTCATGTCAGCCAGCATCGTGAGCATCCTGCTGCGCTGAAAAAAGCAATCACAGAGCACACAAAGCACACCCGAACTACGCCCGCAGTGCCACAAAAAATTCTTGCCTTTGCCTTAACCTTGCCTTTACCTTTTCCCTTGGCTTTTGATCTTCTCTGTGTCCTCCGTGTCCTCTGTGGTAAAAAGCTTCCCTCCGGTGAACTACACTAGCCCGGTGTCCGGCAACCTGCGCATCGTACTCATCGCGCCCCGCAACCCCAACAACATCGGGGCCGCCGCGCGCGCCATGAGCAATTTCGGCTTCTTCGATCTGCATGTCGTCAATCCCTATCAAGTCGCCTTCCGCGAGGCCCGCTCCGCCGTGGGCGCAGCCTCGCTGCTCGCGAGCGCGCAAGAATTCACTGGCGTTGCGGATGCGGTCGCAGACTGCTCGCTGGTGGTCGGCACCACCGCCCTCGGACATCGTGCAATGCAGCATCCGCTGCTACGCCTCGACCGTGGCGCGCGCCGGATTCGCCAGCGCCTCCTCTCCGGCAACATCGCCCTGCTCTTCGGCTCCGAGAAATTCGGCCTCTCCAACGCCGACCTCAGCCACTGCCACTGGCTGCTGCACATCCCTACCCGCGAAGAGCACCTCTCCATGAACCTGGGGCAAGCCGTCGCCGTCTGCCTCTACGAACTGGCGCGCGGCGGCAAGCCATCGCCGGTGCTCATTCCCCGTGGGCCCGCTACCTCGACGCAATGCGAACGCCTCACGCTCCTGCTCCATGACGCGCTGCACGCAAGCGGCTACCTGCAAGAGCCTGGTCCCGCCGCGGAACAGAAGCTGCGCCGCCTGGTCCGCCGCCTGCGCCTCGACCAGCAAGATGCGGAGCTCTGGCTCGGCATGGTCCGGCAGATTTTATGGAAGATGAAGATGCCGCCCAAAGCCGGATGAGCAGCTCATAGCTTTAAGCAATAGTGATGCCCTTCGCCTTGCCGAGAGAGCCCGAAGCCGAACGACGATTGACATCTGTCTATTTTTTGGTCGCTTTTACACCATTTTCGATGCCTTTTTTAACGTTTTTGGCCTGTTTTTTTGCATGGAAATGAAGTGGAATGTATGAAGCATTAAGTCAATCGTCTTGCGGCTATGCAGCATTAACCGGTTGCTGACTTCGCGGATTGCTGATTTTCGACTGCTTTTTCCGCCATCATGAAATCCAGCGCCCGCGCCAGATAAGCCTTCAAGTCCTTGCGCTCCACCACCGCATCCAGCATGCCCTTTTGCAATAGGAATTCGCTCCTCTGAAAGCCCTCCGGCAGCTTCTGGCGTATGGTCTGCTCAATCACCCGCGGCCCGGCAAAGCCGATAAGTGCCCCAGGCTCAGCAACATTGAGGTCGCCCAGCATGGCGTAAGAGGCTGTGACCCCACCCGTGGTCGGATCAGTGAGCAGCGAAATATAGGGTAGCTTAGCGTCGTCCAGACGGCCCAGCGCCGCCGATATCGTCGCCATCTGCATCAGGCTGGAGACCCCTTCCATCATCCGTGCCCCCCCCGATGCCGAGACGATGATCATCCCCCGCTGCTCCGCGATCGCGCCTTCGATGGCCCGCGCAATCGCCTCCCCCACTACGCAGCCCATAGAGCCGCCGATGAAGGAGTACTCCATCACGCTGAGCATCACCGGATGCCCGCCGAGGGTGCCGCGAGCGTTGATGATCGCGTCCTTCAATCCGGTATCGCGCTGGGCCTTCCTCAGCCGGTCGCGGTAAGACCTAACATCAACAAAATGAAGCGGATCGGTGGATTCGAGACCGGTGTCGTGCTCACTCCACGAGGCATCGTCCATGAGTTGCGCGAGCCGTTGCCGGGCGTTGATTCGGAAGTGCTTCTGGCATTTGGGACAGACATACAGGTTATCTTCGAGGTCTTTCTTCCAGATCACCTGGCGGCAATTTTCACACTTGACCCAAAGGCCCTCGGTGCGCACCCGCTTTTGGGGCGAGGACTCGATCTCGGAATTCTCTCGCTTGAACCACGACATGACATTTGATTGTAATTGACGCGGCGCCTATGCACCTTTGGAGGCGAGTACGTCCCATTTCTCGATCGCGGGCGGCTGGGCGAAGAGATCGGGGGCCTTTTGCATGAGCGCGGCCGCCACTTTGCCGGACAAGTGCGCCTCGCGCCCCGCCTCATCGGGAAATACGTCGAAGATGCCAAAGGTGGAATTTCCTAAACGGATCGCGAACCAGATCGGCGTCTTGGGCTCTTGCTCCACAATGGGCAGCGCGCTTTTCAGAAAACTCTCGACTTCGGATTCTTTCCCCGGCTTTGCTTCCAGCCGCGCGAACAATGCAAATTCAACCATGAGGCCTCTTTTCTTATTCGTATAAACCCAAGCTTCCATGAGATGCCCGCTCGTGGGATGACGCACCAAGCGTTCTCGGGATAGTTTGACCTGATGGAAACCATCGGGAGGGTACACTATTCGGTCATGCAGTCTGCGCAGAGGAAGCTCGGCAAATTCGACCTCGCCATCATCTCCGATGGGACCTACTATCTCGATGCTGGTTCAATGTTCGGCGTAGTCCCCAAGCCGCTGTGGTCTAAAAGGTATAAAGCGGACGAGCAGAACCGGATCGCGTGCGGCACCAACAGCGTGCTGGTGCGCGGCGGGGGCAGGACGGTGCTGATCGAGACTGGCATCGGCAACAAGCTGCCGGAGAAGCTGGACCGTATCTACGCCGCCAAGCACGCGCTGCTCACCAATCTTGAAGTCGCCGGGGTCAAGCGCGAAGAGGTGGACACGGTCATCAACTCCCACCTGCACTTTGACCACTGCGGATGGAACACTTTTCACAATGGCGAGGGTAAGCTGGAGGTCACCTTCCCCAACGCCCGCTACTACGTGCAGCGCGGAGAGTGGGAGCACGCGCAGCGGCAGCATGAGCGCGACCGCGTCAGTTACATCAGCGACAACTACAATCCGCTGATTGATCGGGGACAGATGACGCTGCTCGATGGCCCCGCCGAGATCTGCGAGGGCATTCGCGTCGAGATCTATGCCGGACATACACGACACATGCAGGCGATCTACATTGAGAGTGAAGGCCAGACCGCCTGCTACATCTCCGACCTGATCCCCACCTCGCGCCATCTCGATCTGACCTGGGTGATGTCCTACGATTTATATCCACTGGACACTATTAATAATCGCAAACGCTATTATCGTGAGGCGGTGAATACGTCCGACGCGCCACAACGCTTTCTCACCATCTTCACCCACGATCACGAGACGCCGTGGGCATGGCTGCATCGTGATGACCAGGGACGCATCGTGCACACGGCGGCCTAAAGCCAACCAGAGAGCTTTCTTCTCCCGCAGCCTAGAGCCGGAACCCACGAAGCCAACCAGGTTTCGCGGCAATACAAGATAAAAAGGACGCAGCATTAGGCTGCGCCCTTCATATTGTTGAACAGGAGAAAGGATCTTGTCCCAATCCCTAATCCGTTGTCTTGTTATCGGGGGTTCGTCGTATCGTTATCGTGGGCCGCGCCCATCATGCCTTTTTTGCCCATCTTGCATGAGGTGGAAACCATGTCCAGATTGGTCACATTCAGGGTTTGCATATTGCCCTTCATGTTCTCCTTTTTTTCCTGGCCCGCGGTTTCGCCCTTTTCGTTGTTCTCAGACATTGCCGAGGCGCCCATGCCGCTGCTAACATCGCCGGTAACTTTCACTTCATGTCCCTTATGGGCGCTGAGGTCCTGGGTCGAGTTGAGCATATATTTTTGACCGTCCATGGTCATCAGCATGTATTTGCCATGCTTTTCCCGAATGCATCCCTCGTAGCTCTGTCCGCCGGCTGCGCTTGAAGAAGCCATCGATCCCGATTGTTCGGGCGTCGCGGTGGAACTTGCAGGCGGCTGGTCCGACTGCGGCATCGCGCTTGGCGTACTGCTTTGGCTGCCCGGCTCAGGTGCGGTTGTGCTCGGTGGCGGCTGCATGTCGGGGTTGGTGGTGGTACTCGGGGTGCTTTGCTGCATGTCCGGAGTAGGTGTGGTGCTCGGAGTAGTTGGGTTGGCGGTAGTTGGCGACGTCTGCGTCTGATCTGGCGTGGTGGGTGATGTAGGGGTGCTGGTCTGCGCAGTACATGCAAACGCAGCCAGTACGGTCATAGCAAGAATAGTTTTTCTCATAACAAGATTTCTCCTTCTTAGACTCCTGGGCGCTACGAAACAATCAGATGGGGTGGACTAAGGCGAGGTTGCACCCAGTATTAAGAATTCGAGAGCTGCGAGTGCTGGCGCAGGTGAGAAAATGAGAGTGCATTCCACATGATTCAACTTACAGATGCAGGCAAGCGCTTCGGACCAAAGCTGCTCTTTGAACGTTTGGACTGGCTCATCACTTCGCATGAGCGGGTGGGTATTGTAGGCGCGAACGGCACGGGAAAATCAACGCTGCTCAAGGCCCTGGGAGGACTCGAGCCGCTTGATTACGGCGGCGTCACGGTGGCGCGGGGCACCAGCATCGGCTACCTTCCGCAAGACGGGCTCAAGCTTTCCGGACGCTCGGTGTTTGAAGAGGCGATGTCGATCTTCGACAGCGTACGCGCGCTGGAGACGGAGCTGCATACGCTGGCGGAATCGATGTCCGGTATAGATCCCCAGGGCCGGGAATACCGCGGCGTCTGCGAACGCTATCAGCGGGTCGAAGGCGAGTTCCGCGCCAGAGATGGTTATGCGCTGGAGGCGCAAGCGGGCGCGGTACTGAATGGCCTGGGCTTCGGCAAGGAAGACTGGGCGCGGCGCACCGAGGAGTTCTCCGGCGGATGGCAGATGCGCATTGCCCTGGCCAAGCTGCTGCTGCAACAACCCAATCTGCTGTTGCTCGATGAACCTACCAACCATCTCGACATTGAGACCCGCGAATGGCTGGAAGGATTTCTGCTCAATTATCCTCATTCGATCGTGCTCATTTCCCATGACCGCTATTTTCTTGATGTGACGGTGAATAAGATCGTGGAGATATGGAACCGGCGGGTACATTTCTATAGCGGCAACTATGAGCAATATCTGAGTCAGAAGGCGATGCGCAAGCTGCAGATCGAAGCGGCCTACAAAAATCAGCGGGAGAAAATCGACCAGCTTGAGTTGTTCATCAATCGCTTTCGCGCGCAGGCGACCAAAGCGAAGCAGGTGCAGAGCCGCATAAAAGAACTGGAACGGATTGAGCGCATCGAACTCGATACAATTGACGAAGAGCGGACCATTCATTTCACCTTTCCCCAGCCGCGCCCCAGCGGACGCACCGTGATTGAAGCCAAAGACATCGCCAAGTCGTATGGCGAGAAGCAGGTCTTCGCGAATGCCAGCTTCACCATCGAGCGCGGGGACCGAGTTGCTCTCGTTGGGGTCAATGGAGCGGGGAAATCGACGCTCATCCGCCTGCTCTCCGCGCAGGAGGAGCAGAGCGCCGGCGCGCTCGCCTTCGGCCACAACGTGGAGCCGGATTATTTCGCGCAGGACCAATACAAGGCGCTCGACCCCGAGCGGCGCATGCTCGACGACCTCACTGACGCCGCTCCCGCGCTGCCGACTACGCAGGTGCGCAGCCTGCTGGGATGCTTCCTCTTCTCCGAGGACGACGTGTTCAAGCCGCTCGGAGTGCTCTCCGGCGGGGAGCGCAACCGCTACGCGCTGGCCAAGATGCTGGTGCATCCCTCGAACTTTCTGCTGCTCGACGAGCCGACCAACCATCTCGATCTGCGGGCTAAAGACGTGCTGCTGGAATCGCTGAGCAGGTTTGCAGGGACGATTGTCTTCGTCTCCCACGACCGTTATTTCATCGAGAAACTGGCGACGCGGGTATTTGAAGTAGGCGGGGGTGGCATTACCGCCTTTCCGGGGAACTACGCGGATTACCTGTGGCGCAAGCAGCGCGATGCGCAAGCGCCGCCGCCAGTGGTCAACTCTAAAGCAGTTGTCGTCCTGAGCGAAGCGAAGGATTTGGCGTTTTCTGACGGTGATGCGAAAGCGGGAGCCGCCAAGGCGAAGCGCATCAATCCCATCAAGCTGAAGCAGATAGAGCAACGCGGCGCGGAGTTGGAAGAAGAGATCGCAAAGCTGGAAAGCGCGATCGCCGAGTGCGAAACCGAAATGCAAGACTTTGTATCCGCCGAGGAGCTGCAGAGGCAGACGGCGCTGCTTGCCAGCTTGAGAGAGCAACTCGATGCGCGCTTCGCCGAGTGGGAAGAGATCACCGGGGCAGTGGAGGCGAATGCGTGATAGGCAATCTGAAGCAGACTGTCGCGCTACAGCTGCAAGCCCTTCAAATACTCTCTAAACTCCGGCCCTAAATCGCCGCGCTTGAGCGCGTATTCGACGGTGGCTTCTAGGAATCCGAGCTTATCGCCGGCGTCGTGGCGTTTGCCTTCGAACTTGTAGCCATAGACAGCCTCCGACTGCAGCAGACGTTTTATTCCATCGGTAAGTTGCAACTCGCCGGCGGCGCCCAGGGGAGTCTTATCGAGCGCCTCGAAGATGGCGGGCGTGAGAATGTAACGTCCGATGATGGCGAGGTTGGAAGGGGCTTCATCGCGCTTCGGCTTCTCCACCATGTCCTTCACCTTGAAGAGGCGGTCGTTTCCGTTGACGGCTTGGGCGTCGATCACGCCGTAGGAGGAAATGGCGGGACCGTTCACTTCCATGGTGGCGAGGATGCTCGAGCCAGTCTCTTCATAGGCCTCGATCATCTGCCGCAGGCAGGGCTTCTCGGAATCGATCAGATCATCCGCCAGCAGCACGGCAAAGGGTTCGTTGCCCACCATTTCACGCGCCATGAGGACGGCATGACCCAATCCCATCGCCTCTTTTTGCCGCACATAGGCGACGTGGATCATGTCCGAGATCTGGCGCACGATGCCCAGCAACTCGTGCTTCGCCTTGGCCTCAAGCATCTTTTCAAGCTCATAGCTGTGGTCAAAGTGGTCTTCGATGGAGGTCTTGCCCCGCCCCGTGACGATGATGATCTGGTCGCAGCCCGCGGCGAGCGCCTCTTCCACGCCGTACTGAATGAGGGGTTTATCGACGATGGGCAGCATCTCCTTGGGCATGGCTTTGGTGGCGGGAAGGAAGCGCGTGCCCAGGCCGGCGGCGGGGAATACTACTTTGCGAACTTTCATCATAAGGGGTACTGGGTATTGGCTTCTGCTTTCGTTGCGTTCTGACTTGAGCTACCAGCGGCCAGCTACCGGAAAGACTTTCTGGCGACTGGCGACTGGTGACCGTTCTACATTAGATGCAAGAACACCGGGCACTCCCTCTACAATGTCGGACTGTCGTTCCCCAGCATATTGCGGCGGATGATTTTGATCGGCGGGAAGCCCTGTTTGAGGATGTCGTCGTGGAATTTCTGCAACGAGAAATTCTTTTCGCCGACTTTCTTCGCGTAGTCGGCGCGCAGCTTGAGGATTTCGAGCTTGCCCAACGTGTAATAGAGATAGGTGGGATCGCTGGTGCCGCGCTTGGTCTCGCGCTCGGCGTAAGCGCGCGGCTGGTAGCCCTCTTTCACGAAGAAATCCACGCCCTGATCGAAGGTCATCTTGCCGCGATGCATTTGCAGACCGACGATCCACCGGGCGTTGCGCAACAGCGCATCCTGCAACTGGCCGAGCCGCGCCTTCAAAAACGCCGGGTCAGAGGAGACCTCTTTGCCGCTGCCGTCTTTGCTGTCATAACCTTCATCCAGCATCATCTGCTCGGTGTAGTGCGCCCAGCCTTCAGCATTCGACGCGCAGCCCAGCAATTTGCGGGTCTTCGACAGGTTAGGCGCCACCTGCAACCACAAAAATTGCGTGTAGTGTCCGGGATAGACCTCGTGGATTGAAGTCGAGATAATGGTGCCGCGATTGACCCCTTCGAGCATCTCTTCCTGCTCCTGGGCGCTCATCTTCGGGTCCGGCAGGGTGACGTTGAAGTAGGCCTCCTTGGCGACCTTTTCATAAGGGCCGGGCGTATCCATGGAGGCGGAGGTGAGGGCGCGCGCGAACGGCGGCGTCTCTTCGACAATCGGACGCACCTCAGAAGGAATGGTGACGATATGTTTCTGCTGAATAAACGTGACCAGCCCATTGAGGGTAGCGCGGAAGCTCTCGAGCAAATCATCGGCGGCCGGGTGGTCTTTCGATATCTGGTCCAGTATCTGCGCGGGCGTCTTGCTGGGATCGAGTTTGTAGGCGACCTCTTTGAAATGCTGCTGGTTCTTGCGCAGGTCCGCCAAGCCGATGTCATAGAGACGGTCGAGATCAATATCCACCATCTCGTTGTAGAGCAGCTTCTTGCGGAAGTTGTCGGCGCCGATACGGAAGTCTCCGTTGGAGCGCGGCAGCAGATCTTTCTTCAGCCAATCGAGATATGATTCGAGTGACGCGATCACGGCGGCATTGGATTTATCGAACTCGGCGCGCACATCCGGATCTTTCGCGTCCTTAAATGCTTCGGGAACGTCGTGCTGAAAGAAGCTGATGATGCCTGGCACTTGATCGATCGCGACCTGTGTATAAACCTTCGGAGCACCTTTCAAATTAGCGCGCGCGGCGTCGAATACGGCGGGCATCTGCCGCTCCCGCGCCACCAGCGATTTCAACCGGTTGTCCGGGGTATCGAACTTGCGCGACATAATGGTGAATGCGCTGCCGGCGATGCCGCTCGAATAAAGGTCGGCATTCTTCTCCCAACCGCGAATGTTCTCGAATTCCAGCAGCCGCGAATTAATGTCGTCCATCAACAGCGCGTGGTCTGCCTGTGCGGTGGAGTCGCCGTGAGAGAGGGCCATATCCTGCGCTGCGAACTCCTGCTTGAACTTCTTGAGCAATGCGATCTGCCTCTCGATGGAGGCGCGCGAGTAGTTCTCGAGCTTGACGTCGTATTGATGAAAGCCCGCCGAGGTTCCAGCAGTGGGATTGTAGGCGAAGAAATATTCGTCGAAGTAGCGGTCGGCGAGTTGATTGAGGTCCTGCGGTTGGCTCACGGTGGAAACGTCCTTGGGGGAAGAATCGTGGAAGGGCTTCTGATCTGGCGATTGTGCGGTTGCGGTGATGACGAAGCAAAAGATGATGAGTGTTGCTGAGAATATCCGCATTGCGAAGCCTCCGAGGTTGATCTGATATTGTACCGGAGTTGCCCCTGGCTATCGCGTCAAGTCGCGATGCTCCCAGCCGAGCGGCGGCAGTGGAGAAAGCTTGCCGTATTTCATAATGAGCACCGGGGCCTGCTTGCGGGACACGATCTCCCCGATCAGGCGAATGGCAGTCGCGCCGATGTGACCTGGTACTCGCGACCTGGGAGGAGCGGTGAAAAGGAGCTGATAGTCTTCGCCGCCATGCAAAGCATCTTCGAGCGTTGCGGACGGCGCGATCGGAAGCCGCTCGATGTCAACCACGGCAGAGACCTTGCTGGCATTGCATAGATGCGCGAGATCGACGGAAAGGCCATCGCTGGTATCGATCATTGCAGAGGCCAGGCGGCGCAGCCTCTGCCCCGCCTGCAATTGCGGCTGTGGCAGATAGCGTCGCTGGTCCGCCGCTCCGGCCAATAGCCGTTGCAATTCGGAATGCGCACGCCCTAGTGAGTTGGTGACGTACAGGAGATCTCCGCTCTGGGCGCCCGAGCGAAGCACGGCCATTTTGCGGGGCGCGCTTCCCACCAGCACAATGTCGGCAATGATCTGATCAGGAGAGGCCGAGGTATCGCCGCCGGCGAGCGGCATCCCGTATTTTCCGCAAGATGCGACAACGCCATTGAAGAAGCCGCTGATCCAGCGTCGCGGCGTGCCTTTCGGGACCGCTAGGGACAAGAACGCCGCAACGGGAGCGCCCCCCATCGCAGCAATATCACTGAGCCCGCGGGTGATGCAGATACCTCCGGCAGCTTGCGGCGACTGCCATTCACGGCGGAAGTGGATGCCTTCGATAAACAGGTCGGTGGTGACCAGCATCTCGTGGCCGGAAGGCAAACCAAGCACCGCGCAATCATCGCCAATTCCGATGCGCAGTGGGCCAACCCGCATGCCGGACGTGCGTTTGCGAATGTCGCCAATCAACTCCCGCTCGCCGTTGCCCATGCCGCGATTGTAAGCGGAATCAGGCGTTTACGCGCTCAAGGCGGTAGCCGGTCGAGACACCCTGTTGCGGGCCGCCGCTTTGCACCCGAGGCCGCATCTCGTTGGGAAGAAAGATGCTGAACACGGTCCCATGATGCTCCCGCATGGTGCTCGACCACACCTGCAGATCGCCGCCGTATTTGCGCAGAATGCCCCGGCTGACCCACAGGCCAAGGCCGGTGCCCTTCTGGCCCTTGGTAGTAAAAAAGGGCTCGCCGATCTGACGTAGCTTTTCGGCGGGGATACCTGCCCCGGTGTCCGCGATTACGATGCGTATGCCGGTAAGGCTTGCATGGCTCCACTTGCGCGTCTCGTAAACGTGCACGGTAAGCGTTCCGCCGGGCTGCATGGCCTCAATCGCATTCACAATCAGGTTCGAGAGCACCTGGCGCATCTCTCCGGGATAGACCAGGAGCGTACCCGAGAAGTCAAAACGGCGGCGCACCACAATTCTGTTTTCCATCAGCTTCCGGCGATAGAGCGAGAGTACCTCTTCCAATAGCTCTTCTGGCTTCTGCCGCTCTGGCGCGCTCGCCTCGCGATAGAAGCTTAGGGTCTGGCGGCTGATCTCAACTACACGGTCCATCTCCTTCTCCGCCATGCCCAGATAAGTCAATGCATCGGCGCTCAGACTGCCCTCGTGGCGCAGTAGATATAGCAGGTTTGAGATTGCAGCCAATGGGTTATTGATCTCATGGGTAATCATCCCGGAGAGCCGCCCGATGGTGACCATCTTCTGGCTTTCGCGGATCTGTTCCGCGGCCTGGTGCAACTGCTGCCGTGAGCGGAAATCCCGCGCGTTCTCATGCCTCTCCTGCAGAGCTGTTGTGACCGCCGGGCCCAAGCGTGCCAGTTCGGATTTCAAAACGTAGTCGCTCGCCCCCGATTGGATCGCCCGCACCGCCGCCGCATCCCCCTTGGGCTCGCTCACCAGGATGGCGGGAATGCGGCCAGCATCCCCGGATACGTTCTGCAACCACAGCAGCGCCTGCATCGCCTCCCCGTCAGTGCGCCCATAATCCATGATGACTAGTTGTGGAAGGCTGCTCTTCAGCGCCGCAAAAAATTCACGGCTAGTTCTCGCCTGTTGCCAGTGCACGTCTAACCCGCTTGCGGAGAGCGCGATTTGGAGGTTGCGCAGGTCGCTATCATCAGGCTCGAAAGCTAGGACTTGAATGCTCATTGTTTATAAAATCACGTGCCGCTCCATCGCTGGCACATTCTGATACACAGACACCTATTGGTTCTTAGATACCTCCTCTTGGGACGGTGTCGCCCACGCTTCTCGACAAATAGCATCGCGGAAGGTGAATTCGTCAAAAAATTAAGGAGTCTCTGAATTAACGATAAGTGCCACATTCCTCAGTTGCTGCTCCTTGCAGGCGAAGAATGGGACCTAGGCTGGAGCCACCTGTTACGCTGGGCGCATGAAAGTCCATCTCGCCTGGATTGCCGCCCGGCCCGGTCGCGGCAAAGAGCCTGCGCTCACGAAACTCGCGAACGAGTTCCTTGACCGCGCCCGTGCGTATGCAGACATCGGCGTGATCGAAGCCGCGGACGAAGAGCACCTGTTCAAAAGCGTCCCGCGGCTTGCCGGCAGGACCCAGCCGCATCTCGTCCTGCTCGACAGCAGTGGCAAGCAGCGCAGCTCGGAGCAGATTGCGGAACTGATCGGCAAGGCGCGCGACCACTCCGTTCAGCATCTCGTCTTCGCGATCGGCGGCGCGAATGGCTGGACCGCGGCTTCGCTGCAGCGCGCTTCAGAGGTGCTCTCGCTGGGCACGATGACCCTTCCGCACGAGCTGGCGCGGCTGGTTCTCGCCGAACAGATCTATCGCGCATTTACAATATTGGCAGGGCACCCTTACCACTCAGGGCATTGACTTTTGGGAGAAAGATGGAAATCGATCAGAGAACGGTCGTCGACGAGGCGCTGATTCAGGATGTGACCCAGCGCATCATGGAAAATTTCCATCCGAAAAACATCATCCTCTTTGGCAGCCATGCGCGCGGCGATGCCGGGGCGGACAGCGATCTGGACCTGATCGTAGTGATGAACTCGGAGAAGCCGTTTGTTGAGCGGAACTTGGCAGTGCGTCGGCTCTTTGGCCTTCGGCATTGGTCGATGGATCTGGTAGTGTACACGCCAGAAGAATTTGAGCGCGGGCTGCACACCATCGGACATCTGCCTTCCATGATTGCGCGGGAAATGCGAGTGCTGTATGGAAGCTAAGGACCCGTATATTTGGATGAAATACGCTGAGGCGGACATGAAAACAGCGCTTGTGCTCGCCGGAATGAGTGATCTGTCAGGGCAGGTCATCTTCCATGCCCTGCAAGCTGCAGGAAAATCGCTGAAGGCGCTCATTATCGAGCAAGGGATTAACCCTAAAAAGACCCGCGATCTTTCATCTTTGATCGCTGATCTTGCTACCCAGTTTCCTGAACTGGTGCAGTTTGTCCCTAAGGCCGTCAAACTTACCTCGCTTTATACCTCCACCCGCTATCCCGTGAATTTGCAATTCCCGCAGGGCGAGTCTGTGGACGATTTTATTTTGCTGGCCGGGCAGCTACTTAAGTTTGCCAAAGACCGGATCGCGAAGCCATGAACGACGTACGCCGCGGTCTCATCATCGTGAACACCGGCCCGGGCAAGGGTAAGACCACCGCCGCTATGGGCACGGCCTTTCGCGCGGTTGGCAATGGCATGAGAGTGTTGATGCTGCAGTTTCTCAAAGGCTCATGGCACTACGGAGAGCTGGACGCCGCCAAAGCCTTCGGCGACAACTTCGTGATGAAACAGATGGGCCGCGGCTTCGTCAAAGTCGGCGGTGCCGAGACCGATCCCGAGGACGTCAAGCTGGTCGAAGAGGCATGGGAAGAATCCCGCCAGGAGATCCTCTCCGGAAAATGGGACCTCATCATCCTCGACGAGATCAACTACGCCATCAGCTACGGTATGCTCGATCCGAAGAAGGTCGTGGAGGCGCTGGAGCAGCGTCCGCCCATGCTGCACGTGATTCTCACCGGACGCAATGCCCATCCCAGCATCATCGAAGCCGCTGATACGGTCACCGAAATGAAACAGACCAAGCACGCCTATGAAAAGGGAATATTGGCGCAACGGGGTATTGAGTACTGAACATAGTGCGGAAACACCGGACTTGGGGAGCCCCAACGCTCCAGCCGCTGGATAATCATTGAAAATATCAGGGCCGGTTGAGCGCGGGACGAATACGCTCGCGACTTTTTCCAAACACGGCTACGCGGGCCTCTCCGTCGCACTAGCCCCCGCTCCCGCCCGCTTGAATTCGAAGTGCAAAAGCCATGTGCTGGGCACACTCGCCCCGTTTAATTTCCGGGGAGCGAACTCCCACTGCCGCGCCGCGTCCATCGCCTGCCTGGCAAAATACTTGCTTGGTCCCCGCTTATCGAATCTCGCATCGACTACCCGGCCTGAGGAATCAACGTCCACCTCTACGGAGACTTTCACGGTCCCCTGAATCGTCGCCAGGGCGCTACTTGAGGGTACGGGCAGTACCCTGCGCGCGACTGAGCCGTCTGCCAAAGCGCCGCCGCTCTCTACCTTTGGCGGAGTCTCTGTCTGGGGGCGCGCCATCGAAGCCACCGCGGCGGAAGGCTGCGGCCGTGGGCTGGGCCTGAACCGCTTCACCGTGTACAGAACAAATGTCAGCAAAACTGCTCCCCCAAGGACCGGCACCAGAATCGATGCCAAAGCACGCCGATGCGCGGATGCTGCTTGCGCTCGTACCATGGACGGGCCAGAAGATTGCGGCGCTAGCTCTGCGGGTTTCTGAACCACATTCTGAACGGCATTCCCCGCAGGGGGCGCGGATTGCAACAGTTGCATGATTTCAGCGGCGGTTGCGCGCCGTTGCGGATCGCGCAACAAACATCGCCGCACGATCTCGCCGAAGGGCGCAGCCAAATCCCCGGGCTGGATCGTTCCCTTCGTCTCCGCCTGCTGTGTCAACGCCTCGACCAGTGTCACTCCCAGTGACCAGATGTCCGCCTGCGGAGAAGCCTTGCCTTCAGGCGCAGCATATGCATTCAACTTAGGTGACGGCGGGCCATGAAGGCTTGCCGCGGCCCGTGAAGGCGACAGTGATATGCAATCACTCGCCAGTTTCAACTGACTATCCAACGACATGATGTTGCTGGGTTTGATGCCGCCGTGCGCGAGTTCCTTGCCATGAAGGTACGCCAGCGCCTGCAGTGTGGGATCGAGCATCTCTCGCGTCTCCTCCGCAGTCAGCGAACGCTGCGGAAGTACCTGCGAGAGGTCCTGCTCGGCGCGTTCCATGACCAAATAGAGGAATTCGCCTCCCTCCAATTCAGCGTGCCCCATCTCGAATAGGCGAACCAGGTGAGGATGCACCATCTTTGCCGCCTCACTCCATTGCGCCAACTGCTCTCCTTTGAAAGCAGCGCCGTGAACAGACGGGAGCGCCAGCAACTTGATCACCGCCGATTCGTGCTCTGCGCGTTCGGTGAGAAACACCGCGCTGTGTTCTGATCCGCCGAGAAATTCGATCAGGCGGAACTTGCCATCTACTATCTGGCCTTCCCATGCTCTCCCAGAAAAATCTTTCCCGGCGAAAGCCATCCCAGCGAAATGATCGGCTGACTCCTCAAGATCAACATCAACATCAACGCGAGCGCGCGCTTCTTGTGCAGGCATGGTTCTATCGTAATCGCGTCTCAAGGCAAGAACCGGAGAGAATCGTAAGCACCACGATTTCTACCCGATTACCGGTTGGATAACCCTTAACACCAGATGCTCACGCCGCCTGCTTGCCGCCCTGTCGTTTGCGCTCTATTGCCATTTTCACCAGCTTCACAGCGTGCTTCGGCCCGCGCACCCCGATGGGCTTGAACTTCTTGCCATCCAGCCGGTTGTATTGCTGGAAGAACGCTTCAATCTGTTGGAGCGTGTCCGGACGCATGGTGCGCGGATCATCGATGCCCGCATAGTCCTTGCTTAACTTGCCCACGGCGAGCAGGCGGTCGTTGCGCCTGGTCTGCATTTTGGGGTTCTTCTTTCCCGGCTTCCGCCCCTCCGCCGGCTCGGTCTGCTCCGCTTCAATCACTCCGATCAGCCGCGCCTGCACCAGCGTGCCCACAGCGAGCGGTTCATCGAGCAGCACCAGAATATCGATGGGGTCTCCATCTTCAGCAGTGGTCGAGGGCACGAACCCGAAGTCGTAAGGGAACAGCATCCCCAGCGGAAGCAGGCGCCGGTGCAAAAAGATCTCATGCTCGGGGTCCCAGGCGTATTTCACCCGGCTGCCCTGCGGTGTTTCTATCACCACATTGACTTCGCACTTTTTCTCATCGATGAACGCGGCGATTTCGGTCGGTAGCTTGGCCATTGCGCCACCTGAGATGCAGGCCACTTCTTTGCCGTTGTAAACCGGGCTGCTACTCCGCCGAACCCGCCGACAAATGCCGCCGGTGCTCGGCCAGCAGCCCCAGCGAGTGCATTAGGTTTTGCAAGGTGATGATGCCCACCAGCCGCTCTTCTTCCACCACCGGAATCAGCGTCAACCCCCGCGATTGCAGCTTGCGAAACACCGCGCCCAGCGTCTCTTTGCGATGCGCGATCTCGAGCACCTTGCTCATCGCGGATTGCACATACCCGTTGCCCTGCGCGTTGAGCGCCTCCACAATCCGCTGCCGCGTAATCACCCCCACCAGATCACCGGAACGGATCACCGGAAAGTCGTCTTGCAAAGTGTGGATCGCTTTATAAAGCGCGTCTTCGAGCGTGTCCGCCGGCGAAAGTGTGCTGAAATCGGTGAGCATGACCTCGCCGATGCGAACGCTCTCGGTGATCGAATGGAACGCCAGCGATCGGTCTTCGATCTGCGCGCCCACAAAGATAAACAGCCCCACCAGCAGTATCCATATGTTCTGCTGTTGAAACAACCCCAGGATAGTGAGCACAATCGCAATGCCCTGCGATATCCCCACGCAAGCGCGGGCCGCGTCGATGTTAGAGCGGGCGCGCGACAATTGCACCCGCAGAATCCGCCCGAAATCCAGCGGATACGCGGGCAGAATATTTATCACGCCCAGCAATAGATTGATCCAGACAAAGCTCTTGGGCAGCGATTTGCCGCTGATGTAGGGCCAACTCCACAGCTTGATCTGCGGCATCGTCGCCGATATGTATAGAATTGCCGCTCCGGCAACCAGCAGGCTAGCCAGCGGACCGGCGAGCGCTATGATCGTCTCTTGGCGAGGCGACAGAAAGCGCTTTTCGTCGCCCTGAGCAGGATCT
>JBDTLH010000183.1:0-8096 GCA_039934875.1 Acidobacteriaceae bacterium
GGAGATCTGCAGCCAGCGGGAGGACACCATCTTTGCTCCCACGAAGGCCAGGATGGTCGCGACTCCCTGGTCCACAAAGCGGAAGCGCTCCATGACTCCGGCCAACGCAAAATAGAGCGCGCGCAAGCCGAGGATGGCGAAGACGTTCGACGTATAGACGATAAATGCATCGGTGGTGATGGAGAGCACCGCGGGGATGGAGTCAACGGCGAAGAGCAGGTCGCTGGCCTCGATCAGCAGCAGCACGAGAAAAAGCGGGGTGGCATAGCGCAGTCCGTCTTTGCGCAGGAAAAACTGTCCGTTGCCGAAGTCTTCGGTCACGCGCATGTGCTTGCGGGCAAAGCGCACCAGAGGATTCGCCTCCGGGCTGCCCTGCTTCTCGCGGTCGCGAAACAACATGCGCACGGCGGTGAACAGCAAAAACGCGCCGAACAGGAGCATGATCCACTCGAAGCGATCGACCAGCCCGACTCCGACAAAGATGAACAGACCGCGCATGAGCAGCGCGCCGAGGATGCCCCAGAAGAGGACTTTGTATTGGTAGCGCTTGGGCACATGGAAATATCCGAAGAGCGTGAGAAAGACGAAGAGGTTGTCCACGCTAAGAGACTGTTCGATCACGTATCCGGTGACGAAGTCGATAGCGGAGCGCCGCCCCTCAAGGAAGAACACGAGGATGGCGAAGCCGGCGGCGAGCGCCATCCAGAAGCTGGTCCAGGCAATGGCTTCGCGAAAAGACATCGCGTGGTCCTTACGATGGAAGACGCCCAGGTCGAGCGCCAGCATGAGCGCGACAAAGCCATTGAAGACGATCCAGAATGTCAGGCTCTCATGCATAGGTTAAATGACGTGGGTGGCACAGACATTCCTGTCTGTGCTCACTTCCCAGGGGTCCACAACCAGTCATAATCGTACGGATTACTACTGGAGACCACCTCGCCTGCATTCTGCAGGATGTATGTGTAATGGTAATCAAATTCAGCTTCCGTTCTCACCAGGTGATCGAATGACTCATCTTGCCAGACGCTTCCACTATCTCGCATCAGCCTGTTGACCGCGCGGGCAGATGCGCCTTTGATGCCCTTCATAATCCGCGCGATTGTATACGGCTCCGCGTTCGCATCCAACAGCGGGGAGAACAACAGATGAGCGTGGTTGGTCAGGATTACTGCTGCATGCAATTCAAAGAACTTAGTGTTGCCAACAAGGCAATGTTCCAGTACCACCGTACGGGCAGCGGGGCCGAGCTTGACATTCTTCGCTGTGCAAAAGGTGATGAAGAGGGGGGTAGTGCCTCGCTGAATGTGGGGAAGGTTGCGGCGGTAGAAGGTCAAGATGAGTCATTGTAAGCTGGATTTGAGGACACAGACAGGAATGTCTGTGCCACCCCTCTCACGACAGGAATGTCTGTGCCACTGAGTCGTTCCACTCTAGCCCTTCATCTCCAACGTCTGCACCTTGCGCAGCTCGGGGAACCTCCACGCCCAGATGCCGACCACAATCAGCGTACCCACTCCCCCGAGAATCACCGCGCGCACCGCGCCGAACCATTGCGCGGTTAGTCCCGATTCAAATTCGCCAAACTCATTCGATGCGCCGATGAACAGAAAATTCACCGCGCTCACCCGCCCTCGCATCTCCGGCGGGGTGGCGATCTGGACTACTGTGCCGCGCACGATCACGCTCACCATGTCCGTTGCGCCGGTGATGAACAGCATTACCAGCGAAAGAGCGAAGCTGCGGGAGACGCCAAAGGCGATGGTGGCCGCGCCAAACAGCGCCACGCACCACAGCATGGTGGCTCCGGCGCGGCGGCGAAACGGACGATTAGCCAGCAGCACCGCCATCATCGCCGCTCCTACAGCCGGAGCGCTGCGCAGGATGCCCAGCCCGCGCGGTCCCACATGCAGTATCTGGTCCGCATAGATGGGCAGCAGCGCCACCGCTCCGCCCAGCAGCACGGCAAACAGATCGAGCGACACGGAGCCGAGAATGACCTTCTGCCGCCACACATACTTGAATCCGGCGAGAACGGTTTCGACGGAGGCGGCGCGCTGCTCCAGCCGCCCGGTGCGAGTAGCGATCAATGACATGGCAAGCAGTGAGAGCAAATACATGGGGACGGCGATGGCATACACCGGGGTCGCGCCGCCCACCGCATAGATCAAACCCCCCAGCGCCGGGCCGAGAATGGTGGAGGTGGTAAAGATCGACGAGCTCCACGCCACTGCATTGGGAAAGTGCTCCTCCTTCACCAGTTGCGGCATGAGCGCCTGGCTGGCTGGCCCGGAGAAGGCGCGCACCGTGCCCAGCAGCAACAATATCGCAAAGATGGCGCTGACCTGGTGCAAGTGCCGCGCCGATTGCCACAGCAGCAGTGCGGAGGACGAGGCGTATCCCAGATAACAGACCAGGAGCACGCGCCGCCGGTCGAAGCGGTCAGCGGTATGTCCCGCCAGCAGCGACAATAAGATCCCCGGCAGGAATTGCGCCAGGCCGACGTATCCCAGATCGATTGCACGGTGCGTGATCTCATACACCTGCCACGCGACCGCGACCGACTGCATCTCGGAGGCGATTACCGAGAGCATCCTCGCCATCTGCATCCAGCGGTAATCGCGATAACGAAATGCGGCCAGACCGGACCCGGAGGACATGATTAAGTTATACGGTACGGAAAAGGCCCCGCATTCGGCGAGGCCTTCTGTTCACTGACCGCTCTTTTCTTACAGCGGGAATCTCCAGATGATGACATTCGATTGATTGTCATCGACGGCGGCGAACTTCACGTTCTCGCCGAACCGGTAAATACCCAGCCCGAACGAACCGCCCTGCGCCGGATCGACCGAGATTTGTTTCACGAAGGTCCCGTAGATGGTGAACTCAACGATCTCGCTCGGCTGGTTGGGGTCCGAGTTGATGACATCGGCGTTGGCAACCAGCAGATGCCCGTTGGGCGCCATTACCATGCCCAGCGGGCCGTGCAGGTGGACGTTGTCTTGATAGATCAGATGGCCTTTGCCGCCGTCGGAGTGGCGCTCACCGGCGTCGCCGATAGCGAATATCTCATTGTCTTCCGTGGAAGCGACGTAGAGCGTGTCCGAACTTGCGTTATAGACCAGACCGGTGGGGGCAACGAAGAGCGCTACCGGGTCGGGCCGATGCATGTAGCCGGAGCCGATCTGCGTGATTTTGCTGACGTTCAGGCCATTGTTCCCGGCAGACGCATCAATGCGGATGATGGTGCCATTGATTGCATTGGAGACGAATATCTGTACCGTGCCGCCCTGGTCGTTGAAGGCCGCGTCCCAGGGAAAATCAATCAACGGGTTGGTGATGGATTGCAGCAGCGTACCCTGCTTGCTGATGACCAGAAGCGATCCCGGTCCCGCGGTCGCCGCCGTGCCGTCGAGGGTGGGTGCGCTGCCGACCACCACCAGGCCCTTGCGCAGAACGCCGAGAGCAGTCGAGAGTCCCGTCAGCGGGGCTTGCGATTGAAAGAACACGGAGCGGCTTCCGTCGGCCTTTATTTTGACGATGGTAGTGCCCGTGCCTTGCAGGTTCGCACTGCTATTGAAATTCGAGATCAGCAGGTCTCCCGCCGATATTTTGCCGTCTGCATCGTAATTCTGTGGCACAAACGCCACTCCATAAGGGTTTACGTCTCCGTTCGCGGGCACGGTCGAGGCAGTCTGCACTGGACTGGGCAAGAATGCCTCGTCCTTGTCGTTATCCTGCGCCTGAGCGCTGCTGCTGATTGTGGCGGCAAATGCCAGCGTCAGTGCACCGGCGACAAAGCGTCTGTTGTTGATCAATTTACGGCTGCGGTTGAAGAGTGATTCCAGGGTTTGCATTTTGGAGATCTCCTTTTTTACGTTTGGACCGATTGGTTCCGGTCCCATGCGCAACATAAGCGCACCGGCACCGCCCTGTACTTTGGGAATTATTGGAAATTAGTTGGTATTGCGCCTGGACTTCATTTGCGCTTCGCGCTCGAGGGAATTGCGGTAAAATCTCTCACAAGCGAGTTACGAACCGGCACATTAGGAAAACATTGGGAAATTGTTGGGGCCGCTATGAGCCTGGAAACACGGCACTTTCAGTTCGGGCCATTCCGCCTTTATCCTTCAGAGCACCTTCTGATGCGAGAGCGCGAAGCGCTCCCCCTCGCCCCCAAAGTCTTCGAGATACTCGTCCACCTGGTGCGGCATAGCGGACACCTGGTCTCCCGCGAGCAGCTCATGAAAGCCATCTGGCCCGATAGCTTCGTCGAGGAGAACAATCTCACGGTCAACATCTCGATTTTGAGAAAAGTTCTGGGCGACGCCTCCGATGGCCATCCTTATATAGAGACGGTGCCGCGCAAGGGTTACCGCTTTCACGCTGGGGTAACGGAGGCGAGTGACCAGCCGGAGGTTGCGCTTGCAGTTGCCGCCGCGCCCCAGGCCCTACCCCTGGCGGCGCCGCAATTCAAGGTCATTCCGGCCGCGCCGTCGCCACCGCCCGGTCGGCCCTCGATCAGACCCAGCCTCTTCACTATCGTGAGCCTGCTCGCGCTCGTCGCACTCGTTATTGCCGGATTCTCCTATCGCAACCGCATCCTGCGTACCTCGGTCAAAGCGGGCGCCCCCTCTCTCGCCGTGCTTCCCTTCCGCTCACTGGGGGCGGATGCCGACGACGCGTACCTCGGCATGGGCATGACCGACGCCCTCATCACCCGCCTGGGAAGCCTGCACCGGGTGGTGGTCAGGCCGGTCGGTGCGGTGCGAAAATACGCCGCCGAAGACCCTATCATCGCCGGACGCAAGCTCTCCGCCGACACCATTCTTGAAGGCGGGATCCAGCGCGATGGCGACCGCACCCGGGTCACCGTGCGGCTGCTGCGGGTGGCCGACGGAGAGCTGCTCTGGTCCGACCGCTTCGATGAAAAGCTGACTGACACCTTCGCCATCGAAGATTCCATCTCGCAAAGGGTGGCCGCCGCCCTCGCGCTAAATCTATCGAGCGCGGAACAGCGCCGCCTCACCCGCCCCTTCACCGCGAACCCGCAGGCCTATCAGCTTTATATGAAGGGCAGGTTCTTTTGGAACAAACGCAGCGCCGATAGCCTCAAGACCGCTCTTGGCTACTTTCACCAGGCCATCGCCGCCGACCCCGGCTATGCCCTTGCCTACGCCGGACTCGCCGACGCATACATCTCCGCCGGCTCTTACGGCTACAGCATGATGCCCCCTACGGACGCCATGCCCAGGGCCAAGGCCGCCGCCCAAAAGGCGCTCGCCATTGACGATTCGCTCGCCGAAGCTCACACTTCTCTTGCCTATATCCACTTCACCTACGACTGGGACTGGGCCGCCGCTGAACAGGAGTTCAAGCGCGCTATCGAACTCAATCCCGGCTACGACACCGCCCATCACTGGTATTCCCATCTGCTCGCTGCCCAGGGGCGCTTTCCCGAATCTTTTGCCGAGAGCCGGCGCGCCCAGCAAATTTCGCCGTCTGACACGGTCATGAACGAGCACATGGGCTGGCACTTCCTCATGGTCCGCGATTATCCGCGGGCCGTCGAGTTCTGCAACAAAGCCATCGAGATGGACCCTGATTTCCTGCTCGCCCACCGCGTTCTCGGCGAAGCTTACCTCTACCAATCGCGCTTCCCGGAGGCCATCGCCGAATTCGAAAAAGGGGTGGCCCTCTCCCACTCGGACCCGGTGGCCCAAGCCTATCTCGCTCGCGCCTATGCCGACTCCGCCGCGCACTCCGACGACCCGGCTCAGGCCCGCTCAGAGCGCGCGCGGGCGGAAAAATACCTCGCCGCCCTGGAGCACATTTCCACCGAGCGCTACGTCTCCCCCGCGGAGATCGCCACCGTGCAAGCCTCGCTCGGCCACATCGATCAGGCTTTTGAATGGCTCGACCGCGCCTATGACGAACGCTCGAGCGCCCTCATCTACCTGAAGGTGGACCGCTCCTTCGACCCGCTGCGCGGCGATTCCCGCTTTCAGGAACTGCAACAGCGTATGAAGCTGAATTGACGACCAGGCTCTTTACCCTTACTCACAAAATTACACAGAGTTGAAATGATTAAGGGAATGTTACAATCAGCGACGCCAGCTACGTTCGACTCATATCTCTCAGACTTCCCCGGATGCATAGTGCGGCATTCCAGGGACCGGTCAAAGGGTTGTGCCAATGGATAAGAATCGCGGTATCAGCATTCGCGCTGCTAAGGCGGTTTTCGCCGCTTTCGCGTTACTTGCCCTAATGCTGTGCCTAAGCGCCTGCGGCGGCTCCTCCGCGGCAAAACCCACTACCACGGCTCCCACCGCCAGCATTCAGGCAGGCTCGAGCCAGATAACGGCCGGCCAGCCGGTTGCCATAACGTGGAGCAGCACCAACGCGACCTCCATCGCCATCGATCCAGCGGTTGCGCCCGCCCCTCTGCCCGCCTCCGGTTCCGCTACCGTCACCCCGGCAGCGACCACCACCTACAACATGACCGCCACGGGGCCGGGGGGGAGCGCCGCCTCCGCCGTGACAGTCAACGTTACTGCCGCACAACCCGCCGTGACTCTGGTTTCCAGCGTACCCGCCATCACCGCCGGCTCCTCCGCGACCCTGACCTGGACCAGCAGCAATGCCGTCAGCGTAAGCTTTTCCCCTCCGGTTGGTACCGATCCACCGGCGCTAAGCGGATCAGCCACCGTGATGCCCGCAGTCACCACGATCTATACGCTGACCGGGACCGGCGCGGCCGGAACCACTCCCGCAACTGCATCGGTAACAATAAACGTGGTTGCCCCGGGGACAGCGCTATCGCCGATCACTCACCTGATCATCGTCATGATGCAGAACCGCTCCTTCGACAACCTTTTTGGTACCTATCCGATGGCGAACGGATTCAATCCTCAGGCGCTTGGCTACAATCAGGTCGATGCCCAGGGGAAGACGGTTTCACCCACTCTCTTGCCCAACCTGATCAGCCCTCCGATCCAGAACCTGCTGCACGATACCCGTAGCTATACCGCCAGCTACGACGGGGGCAAGATGGATAAATTTGCCTTCACCAATGGCGACGTTGCCATGCAGTATTACGACAGCAGCGTCATGGGCACTGCGGATGACGGCAAACCGTTCGGCATTAACACACTGTGGGGCTATGCCCAGCAGTACACGCTCTCCGACAACTTTTATCCCTCCGCCATGGATAGCGAGCCGGCCAACATCCTCTACATGACCGCCGCCACCGTGCATGACACCCTCACCGCCAACAGCTATCCCGCACTGGATAAGTGCAGCGTGATCCAGCAGCAGCAAAATGGCGGGACCATCGCGCCTGCTCTGACGACGCTAACCAACATCGGCGATCAGATGAACGCAAACCATGTCTCCTGGACCTGGTATATGGAGAATTTCAACAACGAACAGAACAGCAATTGCGCGGATTACGTGCCCCAGGAGAACGCCTTCCAGTACTTCGCCAACACCGCAAACTCCGCCAACCTGCTGAACTTTGTTCCCGCGGATTTTCAGACCTCGCTCGCGAATGGGACGCTGCCTTCTGTGCTGTGGATCACGCCCGCGCCGATCCACAGCATGCATCCGGGATCGGGTAACGTCGCCAACGGTATCGAGTGGCTGGATAATCTGGTGCAGTCGGTCAAGAGCTCCCCGGCATGGCCGAGCACCGCCATCATCGTGCTTTGGGATGAGAGTGGCGGCTGGTACGATCATGTCCCGCCCCCGCAGCTTGTGCTCTCCGTCCCTGATCCCCCGGGTCTGGGCGCCAGAGTGCCCGTTATCCTCATCTCGCCCTTCGCCAAGGCCGGCGTTATCTCTCATCAGCAGATGGATTTCGTATCCATCCTGCGCTTCATCCAGTGGAACTGGGGGCTGGGGATATTGACCGACCCCACGCAGTCCGCGCGGGAGATGCAGACCGGGGACCTCTGCGATCTGCTCACTATCCCCTGCGCTTCTCCATAACCGCTGTGAGCGGCGTGAAATTTAGCCTACGGTCCTCACCCGCACCTTCGCCTGCACCGTGCGGCCATTCGCCAGCAGCGCATTGATTTCTATGTCAAGGTTGGCATTCT
>JBDTLH010000184.1:0-15679 GCA_039934875.1 Acidobacteriaceae bacterium
ATGCAGCGCTTCGCCCGCGCGCTCAACAGGGCTTTCATCATGCGCCCGGAACTGAAGTCGCTGGCACAACCGAATACCATTGTCTGCCGTTGCGAAGACGTCACCCACCATCAACTTCGCGCATGCACCTCCTGGCGGCAGGCAAAATTGCACACCCGCTGCGGCATGGGCCCCTGTCAGGGACGCATCTGCGGCCCTGCTACTGAATTTCTATACGGATGGAAACCATCTTCCGTCCGTCCACCCATTTTTCCCGCGCGCATCTCTACGCTGGCCCAAGGAGCCAACCCATGAACATGAACTGGACCGGGGTCATGCCCGCCATCACTACCTGCTTTGACGACAAACTCGCGGTTGACCATGCTTTCATGGCGACCCATTGCCAATGGATGATGGGTCATGGCTGCGCCGGCATCGTCGCTCTAGGCTCGCTGGGCGAGGGCGCGACCGTCACCGCGGACGAGAAGCTCGCAATCCTCAAAAACCTCCGCGCCGCTCTCGGAAATAGCGGACCGCTGGTCGCCGCCGTATCCGATCTCAGCACCGCCGGCGCGGTACGATTCGCCAAAAGCGCCGCCGACGCGGGCTGCGATGGACTCATGGTGCTGCCGCCCTACGTCTATAAAGGCGACTGGCGCGAGATGAAGGCGCATATGGCTGCGGTCCTCGCCGCGACAGACTTGTCCTGCATGCTCTATAACAACCCGATTGCCTATGGGACCGATTTCACGCCCCCGCAGGTGGCAGAGCTTGCACAGCAGCACGCGAACCTGCACGCCGTCAAAGAATCGAGCACGGACGTCCGTCGCATCACCGCCATCCGAGAGCTTATACGCGACCGGTTGCGCATCTTGGTGGGGATCGATGACATGATTGTTGAAGGCATTGCCGCCGGTGCCGTGGGCTGGATTGCCGGCCTGGTGAATGCCTTTCCGCAACAGTCCGTGGATCTCCTCAACTACTCTGTTGCAGGCAAGCACCAGGCGGCATTCGATCTCTACCGCTGCTTGCTGCCGCTGCTGCGGCTCGATACCGTCCCGAAATTCGTGCAACTTATCAAGTTCGTGCAGCAGGAGGTGGGGATGGGGAGCGCCCGGGTGCGACCGCCGCGACTGGAAATCACGCCCCAGGAGGCGGAACAAACCCGCCAGATTCTGCGCCTCGCTCAGAGCAGGATGCAACCCTCTGAGGCGCATTCCATCTGATGCTGTTGAAGTAATAACCGATAATCGAAGCGCGCGGCAACGCCGGCGGAAAGGCAACCATCATGTCCGACAAAGAAAACAGCGCTGCGCTTGGTTTTGCGCTCGAACTGCTCAAGGTACAGCAGGTGCTGCTCTATGCCCACAGCGATCAGATCTTGGCGCTGCGGCGCGCGCTGGTCTCCGCCCATCCGTCTCTCGGCTATGAACAGGCGCTCCGGGAAGACACTGCGGACCGCGCCGAGGATTGGCAATCCGACGATGTTGTTCTCCGGCGTCTGGAGGAGATGATCCAGCAACTGCGGGATGCGCTCTAATCAGCAGGAAGATTGCTCATCAGCGATAACCGCGCTCGAGAACGGCGTGGCAGCGCGAATCGTCGTAACTTAATGCGCATGCACCAGTGCGCTCGAAAGCAACTGCGCCTTGACGGCGAGGTTGTGGGCGCGCGTGAAGTCTTCCGCCACCAGAGCATCGCGCGAATCCTTTTCATAGCCGCGAATCTGCTGCACAGTAGCCTTATCGTCGTCAGAAAGATCGGTGTAGTGGAGTCCTGAAAGGTTTCGGTCCGTGATGTCAAGCAGTTGCTCAGTGCTGGCGCGAAGATGGTTGTTTTGTCCGGAAGGGGTCGTAATAACGGGTTCCGGGGCTGTTTCCGGCTGGTTCCCGGCAGCCATCACAGGCGGCGGGTTCGACGGAGAAGGCTTCTGCTTGTGAGAGCGATGTATCGGCTTTGGCTTCTCCGGCACACTGTTGGCAACGTCGGCCGGCGGACGGACTGTAGTCCCGCTGGGCGTTGTGGCCGCCGCCGGCAGCGATGGGCTGGGTTGCGGCTGGATACTGGGCGGCATCGCCGCCGGAGCAAGCGTAACCGGCTCCCGCTTATGGCAGCCAGACAGCAGAATACCTGAAATTGTCAGAAGCAGTAGATGACGATCGCGCATCATGCGGTTTCTTGCCTCGTGCTCTCCCGTGACGGCGCCGCAGTCTCTGCCAATGGCAACTCCATGCAGAATTCCGTGCCTCGGTCGCTGGTCTTGAAACTTAGCGAACCGCTATGCAGTTGCAGCACGCGATAGGTCATCGCCAGCCCAATCCCACTGCCTGAATCTTTAGTGGTGAAGTATAGGTTGAAGACCTTGTCCTGGATCTCGGGGGGGATACCCGTGCCCTCATCCCGCACGCGTATTACGCCAACTTTATCATGAGCTGTCGCAGTGGTGATCGTGAGGGTGGCCGACGGCAGCTCCTGCATCGCCTGCAATCCGTTGATCACAATATTGAGCAGCGCCTGCTTGACCATGTCGTAATCAGCCCGCACCGTCAGGGGCAGCGGCGAGAGCCTTACCTCAACCCGATGGCCGTGGGACGCGGCCTCCAGCCTCGCCAGCATGACTACGTCCTCCACCAGGCGGTTAAGCCCGAACGCGGCGCGCTTGAGCTCCACCGGACGGTAGAAGTCCACCAGGGTTTGCACCACACGGTCGAGGCGATGGATCTCGTTGGTAATCACGTCCATGTGGCGGCGGGTCTCAGGAGGCAGGTGTTGCAGCTTCTGGCGCAACACTTCGAGATGGACCACGATGGCATTGATCGGATTCTTCACCTCGTGCGCGACCCCAGAGGTCAATCGTCCGATGGCCGAAAGGCGGCGCGAGAGCTCCAGTTCGTCCTCGATCTTCTGCGCGGATTCGGCGTCGCGCAGGGTCAGCAGAGCGCCCAGCCCCTCGCCATTCTCTTCAATGAAGTCGAGCGAGGCGATGACCAGCTTACCCGCGCGGTTCTTGACCTCCAGGCCCTGAAAGGCATGGTGGTCGTAGAAGGCATTGCGCACCAGCGTGTCCAGTGGGGAACTGTTGCGGCCGTTGCGGAAGATCTCCGCGATGCTATACCCGAGCAGGTCGCGCCGTTGCCTGCCCAGAAACGGCTCCACCGACGCGCTCACCAACACCGCCTTGGCCTCTCGGGTAAACAGCATGATGCCGTCCTGCAAGTTGGCCATGATCTGGTCGAGATTGTCCTTGAGCGCGGTAAACACCTCTTGTACGTCGCGCATCTGGCGGCCGATCCGGTCGACTTTGCTCGATACCACCCCATATTCGTCATCTAGCCTGGCGGCAGACTTGGGTCCGGCAACGGCTTCCGCGAAGGTCATGCGGTCAAGTTGTTCTCCAATTAATTCGAGCGGGCGAAGCGCGAGGTTGGAGAGCGCGGCGGCCAGCATAATTGAGACCAGCAGAGAGAAAAGGGAAAATGCGAGCGCCCGTTGCAACTGCGGCCCCAGCTCGTGCAGAATCAAAACCGTGTTTACATTCACCCGCACCGAGGCAACGGTTTTGTCGTTAAGCAGAATCGCCCGATTCAGCGTGTATTCGTGGGTCTTTCCAAAGACCCCCCGCCATTTCCCCAAAAAACTCGCCTGATAGACATGCAGAAAATTCAGCCGAGGCTCTTCTACTTCTCCATGCCGGTCGCTCAGGCTGTGCATCAGCACTACATTATCGTTGTCCACTATGTAAGCGGCGGAGACTACATTGGAATAAACGACGATCGCGTTGAGCAGGTTCTTCAGCGTTGGATCGTTGCTAATGCTGTCGAGTGCCTTGCGGTGGACCGCTTCCGGGTCTTGAAGATTTACCTTTCCAGAGGCGAAGCCCTGCTCCATGGAATAGCGCGCCGCGGTAAATATCTCGTAGGTTGCCAGATCTCCAGTGTGATAGACCTCTTCAACCCGATGCTGCAACAGCACCGATATGAAAATCATCGAAAGGCTGACTACTACCACGAACATCAGCGCGGTAATTGCCAGCACCAACTTTGTCCTGAGCCTCATGCGCATAGTCTAGGCCGTGGTCGTAGTCGTTGCGACGCCCTGCTGGCTGTACTCCTTCAGCTTGTTGTGCAGCGTCTTGAGGCTGATGCCGAGCACCTCGGCGGCGCGCGTCTTGTTGTTGTTGGTCGAGGCAAGGGTCTTCACAATGAGCTGCCGCTCCGCTTCCTCCACCGTAGTTCCCACCTCCAGATGGATGGCGGTGCCGCTGCAGGCGGAGCTGGCGGTGCGCGCAGGGGAGGATTGGCCAAAATTGGCGGTCAGGTGCTTGCGTTCTACGGTGCCGCTGCCGCACAGAATCACCGCGCGTTCCAGCGTGTTCCGCAGCTCCCGCACATTCCCCGGCCAGCCATATTGCTGGAACAGTTGCATCACCTCGGCGCTGACGCCCGCCACCGAGCGGTCATGTTTGGCGTTGAGGTCCTGTATCAACGAGTCGAGCAGCGCCGGCAGGTCGTCCTTATGGTCTCGCAAGGGAGGCATCTCGATGTGAAATACATTCAGCCTGTAATAAAGGTCCTGGCGCAATTCGCCGCTCGCGACCGCCTCTTCCGGGTTCTTATTCGTGGCGGCCAGCACCCTCACGTCGATCTCCTGCTCTGATCGGCTCCCCAGCCGCCGCAATTTATGGTCCTCGAGGACCCGCAGCAGCTTGGTCTGTGTGGGAGATGGCATCTCCCCTATCTCATCAAGCAGCAGCGTGCCCCCCTCGGCAAGTTCAAAACAGCCGGCGCGGCGTTCAATAGCGCCGGTAAATGCCCCCTTTTCGTGTCCGAAAATCTCGCTCTCGATCAGCGTCTCCGGAATCGCGGCGCAGTTAATCGCGATAAATGGCTTGTCCTTGCGCGCCGAGAGCTCATGCAAAGTACGCGCCAACATCTCCTTGCCGCTGCCGCTCTCGCCTGTAATCAGCACAGAAGCGGTGCTGGGAGCCACTTGCTCCACCAAAGCAAAAATCTCCTGCATCGCCTTCGACGTACCCACTAGACAGCCGAGAATGCCCGCATTGCGAAGATTGCGCCGCGTCGCCGCCACCTCTGAATTAGCGGAATTCAATCGGCTCGCATTGGTCAGAATGGCTTTGAGGCGATTGGCGTCAACCGGCTTCGCCAGAAAATCATACGCCCCCAACTTCATCGCTTCGACTGCGTTATCGAGCGTGCCTTGCGCGGTGAGCAAAATAACCGCTACCGCGCTAGGCTGCTCCGCGATGCGCTCCAGCAGTTCGATCCCGTCCATGCGCGGCATCTTAAGGTCGGTAATCACGATCTGCGGAGACCACGAGATCACCTTATCCAGGCCTTCTATCCCATCGCGCGCCGTATCCGTGCGGTATCCCCACGCGGAAATCAGCTCCGCCAGGCCGGTGCGCGCGTTTTCTTCGTCTTCGACGATTAGAACTTTCTGTAAACCCATTTTTATCAGCTTATTCGCAGAACCGCCTCTCTGCCAGCTTAATCATGCCGGTAGCAAGCAGCCAATCTTAACTGACCATCCCCGCGGAGCCGCGGTTTCATCACTCACGCGAAAATCCCAACCTTACACAAACGACCGGGTCCAAGCCACTGGTAAGTGTCTTGGACCCATTTGCTCCTCTAAAGCGGTTCAGAACAGCTCTTCTCGGCCTATCTCCTCAATCCTTTCCCCGGATGGCGGCTCTCGATCCCCAGCGAGCAGTCCGGATTGATGTTCTGAATGTAAATATCCGAGTTGCCGCTGCGAGAGTCCTGGAACGCCACCGCCGTCAACCCAGACGGGGCAATCGCCGCCCAGGGCCTGGATTTCGGAGAGTCCACCGAGGAAACGGGAAATTGCGCGCAGACCGTATTGCCCGCATTGTCCAGACGAATCCCCTGTATGGTCCCGTTTTGCGTCACCTGCTGATCCACCCAGAACGCAAACGCGCCATCGCCGATCTGCACGGTTTTTTCAAAGATCTCGGCATTGTTTCCCAGGGGCACGATCTGCAGCCCGGTATCTCCCCACTGCCGTGCGCCCGTGGCGTTTAGCTTCTGCCCGTAAACCCCACTCACGCTCTGCAACGCATCCTCTTCCTCCCAGAACACAAAAATCTCCTGGGTCGAAGGACGATAGGAAGCCGCGGGGTCAACCCGCACATTGGCGCCATTGGTGGAAACCGCCACTCCGTTATGCGCGAACGCCTCCGTCCCGTTCGCCAGCACGTGCTGGACGAAGACTTGCAGCGAGGGATTGCTGCTGTACCACGCGAACACCGCGCCCCCGCTCCCGTCGGGAATAAAGGACGGGTAATTCCCTAATTGCAGGGAGCCGCCGTCCCACACTTTCACGTGTCCAGTGCCCCACAAAAGTGCGCCCGTCGCGGATATCTTATTGGCGTAGAGAAACCGGTTGGTCCGGAATCCATGGTCCCGGCTGAACGAGACGATCACCGATCCATTATCTGATGCATGCAGGTCCGACAACATGTAGTTGTAGCCGGTCTCCCCCAGCACCAATCCCGGATTGCGAACGCTCGCCCCCGGCCACACTGGACGCCCATTGGCATTGAGCTTTTCCAGTACCAAATTGCTGCCGCTGGTCCAGGCGACCACCACTCCTCCGTCGCTGGTGGCGGCGATCTTGGGGCTGTGAAGATTGCTGCCGCCATGCGTGAGCTGCACTCCCAATGGTCCCCAAAGAGGTTGCCCATTGGGCGCCATCTTGGCAGCCGTAATTTGCTGGTTTGGATTTTCGCGCGTGTCCAGGAACGCCAGCAGCGCATTGCCCTGCGCGTCCGTATCCAGACCGTAGTCTTCGGTGGAGCTGTTCGTCAGCTTGGCGACCTGCACCCCGTCATGCTGAAACTGCTCAATGCCATTCGGGTCCAGACGCTGCAAATAAGTATCGTAGCCGTTTGGCGGCGGATCATTAGGATTGGCATTGAACCAGCTAACATACCAACTGCTGTCCGGCAACGGGGCCAGCTTAGGCTGTACCTGATCGGCGCCCGCAATGTCCGATAAGGCAAGGTTCTGATTGGCATCTGACGACCATTGTGCCCACGCGCTGGCACTCAATGTGAGTCCCAGCACGAAGATGGCGGCGGCGGCGTATTTAGTGGAATTGCGTTTCATATTTCTCCTGTTCGATTTGTCCCGCAAGCGTTCTCGTTTCCCGGCAACCAGGGGGAGCGTTGGTTCAGATTGCTGGTGGTAGGGTGCATCGCCGGGGCTTCGCCCTCAGCGGTTGCCGATTATATGCTCCTCTCTTTTCAATGCCAGACATTTCTTCGCGGCGCCTGCTTCGCGATAGACTCGAAGAGGCCGCGAAGGCAGCGGTTGCCAGGAGAGCAGCATCGAACCTACTTACATGCGCATACCGCCGTCCGCTTCCACGCTCACTCTAAAGGCAGCTCTATTGGTAATCGCCTGCGGCGCTTCGCTGACCTCGCTTCAACTGCCCGCGCAAGCTCCGCCTCCTTCCTCGACGGCGTCCTGGAGGTTGCGCCAAATCGCCGTGATTTCCATGAGCGGATTGCCGGAATTTGATCAGGCAGCCTTCGCCAATGGCAGCGTGGTAATCTCCCATCCCGGCGCCCACACCGTCGATGTCTTCAACCCGTTGAAACGCTTGTTGGTAAAGCATGTAGCGGGCGTGGATGACCCTCGCGGTATAGCAGTGGACGATGCAACCAAGACCGTCTTCATCGCCGACGCGGCAAAACCCAGCGTCGCAATCATCTCTACCGCGAACTGGACCGTGTTGAGGACCATTCCCTTACCCGAGACTCCGCAGGATGTCGTATTCGCCGAAAAGGAGAACGCCCTCTACATCAGCGCCCTCACCGCGTCTTCGATAATGTATGTGCCGCTCGACCAGGGCCAGGCGGCCACCATCGATGTAGGCGGCAGGATCGACGGCATTGCCTACGACGCACAGGCCGGACGCATATTCGCGAGCGTCAACAACCTGGCGGAAGTCGCGGTATTGCAGGCCGCCGGAGCGCAAACCAAAGTGAGCCAGCGCTGGACCCTGAACGCATCCCAACCGGCGGGTCTGGCCTTTGATCCGCAGGAGGGCAGGCTCTTCGTCGCGGTCCGCTACGCCGTGCTCTCCCTGAACGCCGGCACCGGCCAGGAAATCTCGCGTGTGCCCACCGCAGCCGGCACCGATACCTTGCGCTACGATCCAGCAAGGCAGGTACTCTACGCCGCATCTTCTGACGGTTCCATCACCACCATCGCCGCTGATAAGGGCAAGTTGATCTCCCAATACGAGTTGCGTACCGGAGTGAAGGGACACAACCTGGCGCTTGATCCGGAGAACCATCTGCTTTATCTGCCCGGCGGCGCCGCCGGCAAATCGAAGCTGGTGGTCCTAAAGCCGTTTTCCATAATCCCGGAAGGACAGAGCGGCCATGAGGATGATGACACGCCCCCGGCGAAAACGCCGCCGAAGCCTTAGCGTGGCAACACCCGGCCAACTCGAATCGGCGCCCCAGTCATGGTGAAAGTCCATCGCTCCCCCGTCCATCACTCCCACACGCGGGGCATCCGCGCGGTTGCGTCCCTTGAGATCCTCAAGGGATGCGCGGCCGTGCTGGCTGCCATCGGCCTCATCTATATGCTGCATCGCAGTGATCTGGGCGACGTGGCGGAAGATATCATCTTCAAGCTGCATCTCAACCCCAGTTCCAAGCTGCCCTGGTACATCATTGAAAAGGCCTATGACATCCGCGGCAAGAATGTAGTGGTGATCATCTGCGTCGCGTTTGGTTACGCAGTGGTGCGTTTCACTGAGGGATACGGCCTGTGGCACGAACGGGTGTGGGCTGAATACTTCGCATTGATCTCCGGTGCGGCATACATTCCCTTTGAAATCTATGAACTGGTCTATCGTGCCAACCCCATCAAATGGGCGGTTCTCATTATCAATATCGGAATTGTCATCTACATGGCATACGTGAGGTTCTACGACCCAGAGCCGCCAAAACCAGCGATTAGGGACAAGTAATAAGGAAGAAACACCCTGCGTAGACCAAACTAAAACATCTCTCGAATACCCGGGTGCGCCACTCTTCGCGCGTTCTTTGCGCGAAGGGTGGGATCCCTGCTGGCCGCCTTATCCTTATCCTCATCCTTCATTTGCGCTCTTCAGCAACTCATGCACGCAGGCAATGAGCTTTCTCGCAGCCTGCATCTGATCATCCTTGTCGCTGAGCGCGAGAATGGTTTTGGCTCGCGAATAAAGAGGGGCCCGTTCCTCGTGCAGCCGTTTGAGTTCCGCGACGTTGTGCGCCAGCGGGCGATCAGTGCAAATAGCAAGCCGCCCTTCGATCACCGGGAACGGAACATCGAGGAAGATGAGGCGCTCAGGCCGAATAAGCGGTTCGTTGCCGGGCTGGACCGATGTGCCCCCGCCCAACGCGATAAGGCAGGGCTGATACGGAATTTCGCCCAGCAATTCGAACAGCACACGATGCTCGTGCTCGCGAAAATAGGACTCGCCCTGCTCAAAAAGTCCGGCAATGCTCTGGCGCGTACGGCGCTCAATCTCGCAATCTAAATCGAAGAACTGCAATCCAAGTTGCTCGGCCGCGAGCTTGCCAATAGTCGTCTTGCCGCAACCCATGAATCCGGTCAGGAAAATAGGCCCGAAGCCAACGCAATTGCACATGCAATGAATTCTAGAGCAATCACGTTCTCATCTTGGTCGAGAACCGTTCTTTGCAACAACAACCCCTTGTCATCCGGAGCGAGGAGCATTCCATGCAACACCTCACCTTGTCATCCTGAGCGAGGAGCGTTCTTTGCGACGAGTCGAAGGATCTCTGTTTTCGCCGCGGTCCCGAAATATTCCCCCGAGCGAGAATATCCGTAGGGCAGGCTAGGTCTACAGTTTACGGTTTACGGGCAGCTGCCAGTCTCGTTTGCTGTTTTGAACTGTTAGATCACCGCAGATATCCGTAGGGCGGGGCTAACACGAATTTGTGTCTCTTTTAAAAGTCAGGCGGATCAAAGCCGGTTTTGAACTCGGCTCTAATGCCAAAGAGCAAGCAGGCTGGAGAGCCTGCCTACACTGTGCGACGCATCCTTACCACCTTTCCTGTAGCGCCTATTCTGATCGCGCTGGCGCGCGATTGGTCGGCGTGGTCCCCGACCCTCCTCCTGATCACCGAGATGTCCGTAGATCGCCGTAGGGCAAACACAAGATGCAAAGGCGAGTGGCCCGCCGATCAACTCCGAGGGGCCCCGATAAGGGCAAGCGGTGATGAACGATGATGGAGAGTTAGAGATGTTGGCGGGCGGAGGTTAGTGGTTGTGGAATCGCCGTAGATGCCCGTAGAGCTCGGGGGGTGATCAAGCAAAGGAGCAACCGTGCCCCCACTGTCGTTCATTCAAAGCGAAAGGCGCACCTGGAGGGTGCGCCTGAGAGATATTGTTATTAGTTTTAGTATAGCATGGTGCATACGGAGAAAACGACACTTATTGAAAATAAAGATCTTGTTTGTTGTGAGCGGGTTAGGGGTGATGTTTACTAATTTGATAGCTTGACAAGAATTTTCCACAGGGGTGGGGAGCGGCCGGGAGATGCGGACAAAACGCGAGGTCCTTCGCTGCCGCTCAGGATGACAATCGCGAATCAGCAGCCAGCAGCCAGCAGCTAGAAGCTGAACGTCACCTGCATATCGATGCGCCGGTTGGCGACGGCGGAATTGTAGAAGCCGCCCGCCAGTTGCGTAGAGATGCCGAAGTTAGGAGATTGCAGGTTTCCGTTGGGGGTGGCGAGGTTCACGTTATTGAAGATGTTGCGACCGGAGAGACCCAGGGTGAGGTTGTAGCGCCGGTCCGAGGTGCTGGACGCGAAGAGTCCGCCCATGCCGCGGGGGCCGCCCATGCCGCCGCGATGGCCGCCGCCGCCGTGGTGGTCGCCGTCGCCGCCTGCTCCGGCGCTGGCGGATTGCTCCTTCTTCTTGCCCAGGCCGATGGTTTTGGAGAGCCGCAGATTAAAGGTGAACAGTCCCGGTCCGGTACCGTAATAAGGCGTAATCGCCGCACCCCCGGTGGCGGGAAAGGTGAATTGTCCCCACGTCTGGGTGGCGGGGTTGGGGTTTAGCACCGGGCCAACTCCCTGCCCAGCCAGAGCCGGGCGGTCGTTGAAGAAAGAGTCGCCGTTGAGGTCGCGTCCCACCGTGATATTGAACGGGTAACCCGATTGCGCCACCAAAAATGGGCTAAGGCGGACCAGATACGGCAGCACGATGGAGCCGCCCAAAAAGACGCGATTGCGCACGTCGAATTGCGTGCGCCCGTAATCCACCGCGAGATTTTCGATATTGGTGGGCACTGAAGACGGGCCCGCGGTATCGCTGTTGGCGAAGTTCAGCGAGTAATAGCCGAAGAGCGACAGCCGCGATCCCACCCGCAGGTTCAAATTAGTCACCAGTTGGTTCTGCTTAAATGTTCCCTCCGAGGTATAAAGATTCACGTTGCCCAGCAGCGGATTGAAGCTGGGTAGATAGGCGGCATTGGTATTCGCCGTGAACAACTGATGTACCCCGTGGGCGTTGATATAAGTAACTGAGAGCGTGCCCACCTTGCCCATCTGCTGCTCGATGCCAACCGCGCTTTGCATGATGTAGGGCACCTTCAGGTTGGGATCGATGTGATAGGTAGTGCGCGCGTCGGGTGCAGCCACCAGAGTGCTGATGGGCGGCGGCACGGGATAGGAGATGATCGGGGCTCCGGCAAACGGCACCGGCTGGCGAAGTATATATTGCTGCTGGTTGAGCCCGTTGAGGCGATATGCCTGGATGATCAAATCCTGGGTAAAACGGTCATAGAAGACGCCGTAACCCGCGCGGATGATCGTCTTCTTGGCCACGCCCCAGGCAACGCCCAGCCGCGGCGCCCAGTTATTGCGGTCGGGAATATCGTTCTGCGTCTCATAGCGCAGACCCATGCTGACCGTCAGGTTAGAGCGGACCTTCCAGTCGTCCTCCGCATAGAGGCCCGCGTCCAGCGACGTGTCGGTCACGTTCGGATGCCCCGCGCTCACCGAATATTGCACCGGCCCGTAACCGGGAACGCCCGCCTGGGCCTGCAAATAGTCGCGCAAAGAAGCGAAGGTATAAGTGCCGTTGAAGTTTGAATTCGAATCGCTCGATTGATTGGAGACTCGTATGCGCGCCCCAAAGCGTATGAAGTGGTTGCCCTCGGCGATCGAGGTATAGTTTTGAAATTCGTTGCGGTTGGCGTTCAGGCTGGTGATCCCTTGCGAGTTGCCTCCCGCGATGAAGGCTTGCGGCACCGTGATGGTCGGACTATTGTTCAGCGCCGTCTGCGAACTGGGCTCGTGTTGAAAGCGGTAACGGGTCTCGTTGACGATCTTCGAACCATAGACCTGGGTGTCCGCAACCTGGATCGAATGTTCGACATCGTCAGTGTTGTAGGCCTGCGACAGCAGCGCGTATTGGCTGCCCAAAGTGTTCTTGTTTGCGGAGCCCTCATATTGATAGCGCACGTTCAAGGTGTTTGTGTTGTTGACCTGAAAATCAAAGCGCGGCGAGATTTCGGTGCGAATACGCGGATTGAAGATCTGTTGCGCGGTCTGTTGCGGCGTTCCGTCGGGATTGATGCCCGTGGTGGGGTTCGAGATCGCGACCTCGTTGATGTTACGACGGTGCACGTTGAAGAAGAAAGAGGCGCGCTTGCTGATCGGCCCACCGATGCTGCCTTCGTATTGCTCGGAGTCATAGCCCGGCTCATTGGGCAGAAACTCGTTCTTCGAGTTAAAGGTGGCGTTGTTGCCATTGAAGCGGAACTCACCGTGATATTTGTCGCTGCCCGGTTTGGTCAGAATTTCGATGCGTCCATAGCCGGGCCGGTCATACTGCGCCGAGAATGGGTTCTGGTTGACGCGAATCTCGCGAATCGCGGACTTCGGAGGAAGCTGGCCGCCGGTGAATCCATCGATGTAAATCTGCCCGCCATTGGGACCGGTGGAAGGCCCGGCGAGGGCTGATAACTCGCTTTGAAACTCGTCTGGATCGTCGGAGAGCGCGTCGAGATCTTTGCCTTTGAGGACGGTGGCGCTGGCGTTGCTGTCGGGATCGACGCTGACCGTGGGCGCAGAGCCTTCGACGTTGACGTGCTGCTCCTCGACAGCGATTTGCAATGTGATGTCCAGCTTGTGAGCGGCGCCGGGGGCGAGACTAACGCTCTGCGCGTTCGATGGGGCGAAGCCTTTGGCGATCCCCACGACATTGTAAGCGCCAGGAGCGAGCCCCTTCACCTCATAGAGCCCTTCCTTGTTTGACTCGACCACGATATTTTTGCCGCTGGCGCCGGAGACAGTGACGTTAGCGCCGGTAATCACCGCGCCTGATGGATCAGTGACGTGTCCGCGCAGCGTGCCGCCGTTGGTGGCGGTCGCCGTCGTCGTCTGGGCGAACAGCAAAGCGGGAAGCAGCAAACCGAGGGAGAGCGCCAGCAGCAGCAGCGCGGGCTTGAGAGAGTACCTGAGATTCATCCACTCACCTGAAATGAAATTAGAAAGAGATATAGGTAGCACGGCTACTGCGGTCCCTCGGCGCCGGTCGGCGCGGACATGTTCCAGTTGGAGAGCAGTTCGGCCGCGCCGCTCCCGTTGGGAGACGCAGTGAGGATGGGCTCGACCCCGCTGATCAAGGTTACCGCCGTTCCGGGTGCGTTGCTCATGGCGGGCGAGGCCACGATCATGACCGCGTCTCCTTTTTTGAGATCGGCGAGAGCGACCGGCGGGGTGCGGCTGAGCATCTGCTGCAGATCGGGCTCGCCGCCCGGCCGATGAGGCGCGGCGGAGCCATCCGCATTGGGCGACCTCGCATCCATGGCTGCGGACGGCTTGACCATGCGCGCGATGCGCATTGCCATGGGCGGGGGCAACTGATGCATCTGGGTTTCGGAGGTGATCTTTACCGCGACCGGCTTTTTCGTGGTCAGGTCCTGCACCATCAGCAGGTTTTGTGCCCCATCGACGGAGATCACTGTGCCCGCAATATTGCGAAAGGTACCGGCAATGACTTCATCGGCGTTAAGCTGAGCATCATCCGGGGTGCGGGCGCCGCGGGCGCGCAACTGGTCGCCTGGCTTGATCGCCGCGAAGGAACTCTTGCTGGCGTCCTTGAACTGGACGGAATCGGGCGAGTAGCGCAGGAAACCGGTCTGCGGCGAGGTGTGAATGGTCGCGGTCTGGGTGGGCGAGCTCTTGACCTGTATATCGCCGGTGGCGGGATCGACTGAGCTGACGATACCGCCGGCGCCGCGCTGCCAGGCGCGCTGCTCCTGCTGTAGCCGGGTGGCAACCTCTGATTTCGCCATCACCATAACGGCGGTGGCGCTGAATTTATCTTCCGCGAGGGGTGTTCCGTGCGCGGTCAGCCGGTCGCCCGCCCGCACATCGGAGAGTTGTATCTTTTCAGCGCCGCTCTGGCCGGGTGCGGGTGCGCGAAAGACCTTGCCTCCGGATTGCAGTGTAACCGTCAGCACGGGGCCGGCGTCGGTCTTGAGCACGATGATGTTGCCGCTCGGGTCCACCGATTCCACCGTGCCTACGGGACGCGCCGCTTCAGCCTGGCTCGCAGACGCTTGCGCGTGGCCCCGCGGCGCAGAGAAGACGCAAACTGCCAGCAAAGTGAAGCTGAGAATAGAGGCGGCGCGGAAGCGGTGATGGCGTTGATTTTCCTGCAAGGGCGCACCTCGGGTCAGAGTGGATGGCAAGCGTCTATTCGGTAACTATTAAGAATAACCCGTAAACGCACGCGGGCTGGAAATGTGTATCGACCAGAAGCAGAGCAAACTTCGCTGCGCGATAGTCTAGGTTCACGCTTTAGACGATGAGGGGCTTACATACGATAACGTTGCAGCAGAGCAATGTTGTGGAAAATGCCTCGGTTCTGGTTCTTCAACTGGGCGGCGGCAGCTTGCGAAACTTCACCCTCCCGCACTGGATTCGCGGGACAATAGTGACTGGAGGCGATTCATGGAACGCAATACTACCGCAAACAAGAACGAGAAACTCAACTTCAAATGCTCCGACGTAGGCCCGAAGAACTGCGAATGGCAGGTCAGCGGCGCCAGCGAGAAGGAGATCATGCCCAAGATCGAAGAGCATGGCCGCACCGCGCACAACATGAATGTGGACGACAGCGTGCGGGATAAAGTCCGCGGCGCGATTCATAAGCAAGCGGCGTAGGCAAGCAGTCGGCACTCAGCACTCAGCGGAATCGGAGCTGCATTCGCTGAGTGCTGCTTTATTGCACGGTCAACATCAACGTAAACGTCTGAGGGGTCCCGCCACTTGGAGTCGCGGTGATGAGTACTGCATAATTCCCTGGGACCACGTTGCTCACGGCCGGCGGTGGTGCAGGTTGGGTTTGAGGCTTGCTGCTTGATCCGCCGCAGCCAGTCATAGTTCCGCCGATTGCGAAGCCCATCGCGAATACCATGGCCCCCAAAGCCGCACACTTTTTCGCATTGCGGCGCGTAGCCGGAATACCCAGGAAGACAAAACCCAGCATCGCCGTGCTGCCCAGCGTCCACCACTCAACCAGGGGGCGCCGCAGATGAGCAGCCACTGAAGCCGGAACGGTCAGCGTCAATTGAGAATTCGCGGTCGCCTGCATTACCGAGAGCGTCAGGCTTGA
>JBDTLH010000185.1:0-8324 GCA_039934875.1 Acidobacteriaceae bacterium
CGTGAGTGGCACAGTATTTGTTGCGCCGCTTGGACTGGTTTGAAGTCTTTCCGGTTCGGCTTTAGAACTGTTCTGCATTGATCAAATCTGGCCTCATCTTTGTTCGTGCCACACCAAATGATAAAACATCATACTGTTCCGGCGCAGAGGTGAGGTCAGGATGCTCACCAAATGCCTCCGCCATTCCCCCTAAAAATCCCACCAAACATCTAAGGACCCGCTCTGCAGCCCCCAAAGCTGGCATTTCGATCACCTTTTAACGCTTTTTAGTCGGTTTTAACGCGTTTTAACCGCATTTTCGACCCCGTTTTTGGGCCTTATAAGCACCTACACTCGGCTAAGGCTTTTGCCTGCATTTTGATAACCCATGCTTTTGGAAACCCGCTGCGCCGCCTGCAACACCTCCACTGCGATCCGCGGGATGTCGTTCGTCGTCACCTGCGAGACGATCCCGCTCACTCCCACGCTCGCCTGTATGCGCCCGTCCGCGCCAAATACCGGAGCGGCCACGCAGCGCAGCCCCAGCGTGTTCTCTTCATCGTCCATCGCGTATCCGTCGCGCCGCACCTTCTCGAGCTCCGCCAGAAAGCCGGTCGGCGTGATGATCGTGAACTCCGTATGCCGCCGCAGCGGACGCCGCTCCAATATCGCCGATAGCTCCGGAGCCGCTAAATACGCGGCGATCGCCTTGCCCACGCTGGTCGAATGTAAATCGATGCGCCGTCCGATCCACGTGTCGAGCTTGATAAAACTGGGCGCATCCACCTTCTCCACGTAGACCGCCTCCGCCCCATCGAGGATGGCCAGATGCGCCGTCTGCTTCACCCTCTCCGAGAGCGCGCGCAGGTGCGGCATCGCCAGCTCGCGCACATTCAACCCATCGAGCGCGCTGTGCCGCAAACTCAAGAGCTTCAGCCCCAGCCGATACTTCGCCTGCTCCCGCCGCAAGTACCCGGCCTTCTCCAACGACCTTAGAATATAGCTCGCCGAGCTCTTAGGGATCTTGAGCGCCCGGCTGATCTCCGCATTGGTCATCCCCGCACTGCGCGCCCCTATGGCATCGAGCATGGTCAACGCCCGCTCCACCGATGTAGAGGGATTTTCCCGCATGGTCATCTCTCTTGCTCCTCCATCCGGCCAGGATTCTATTGTTCATGTTTATGAACGATAATGCAAGCATGAGCGGAATCGCCGATATTAGTGGGGTCCTGAGAAAATTCTGTTCTACATGTTGAACAGATAATGATTTTAGTTGTCTCGGCTTACAACATACATTAGGCTGACGTTCATCTGTTACTGTGTCAGACAACAAAGCTCACTCGTTGTTTTGGCAACACCTTTACTTGGTACTTCACGAACCACTTTTTTTGAGGAGCCAGCACATGGAAACGACGCAAACCGCCAACTCATTACAGCGGCAATGGAACACGGACCTCCGGTGGCAGGGTATCGAGCGCACGTATTCGGCGGAGGATGTCGTCCGTCTGCGTGGCTCGATACACATCGAGCACTCGATCGCCAGACTCGGCGCCGAACGGCTATGGGACCTGCTGCACATCGAGCCCTACGTGAACGCGTTGGGCGCGCTGACCGGCAATCAGGCGGTGCAGATGGTGCAGGCGGGATTGAAGGCGATCTATCTGAGCGGCTGGCAAGTCGCCGCGGATGCGAACCTAGCGGGCGAGATGTATCCCGACCAGAGTTTGTATCCGGCGAACAGCGTGCCTAATGTGGCGCGGCGCATCAATCAGGCGCTGGTGCGCGCGGACCAGATCCAGCACTCCGAGGCAAAAAATGATGGCAATGGCGAGGTTCATTGGTTTGCGCCCATCGTGGCCGATGCCGAGGCGGGATTCGGCGGCCATCTGAACGCCTACGAACTCATGAAGTCGATGATCGAATCGGGCGTGGCGGGGGTGCACTTTGAAGACCAGCTCTCGTCGGCCAAGAAGTGCGGACACATGGGTGGCAAGGTGTTGGTGCCGACCAGCGAATTCATTCAAAAGCTGCAAGCCGCGCGGCTGGCGGCTGACGTTTGCGGAGTGCCGACGCTGCTGGTCGCCCGCACCGACGCGGACAGCGCCAATCTGCTGACCAGTGATGTGGATGAGCGCGATCGCGCGTTTCTGGCGAACGGCGAGCGCACTATGGAAGGCTTTTATCATATCCGCGGGGGCCTCGATTGCGCGATCGCGCGCGGGCTGGCTTACGCGCCTTATTGCGATCTTATCTGGTGCGAGACCTCGCATCCGAACCTCGAGGAGGCGAAGATCTTTGCCGATGCGATCCACCGGGAGTACCCGGAGAAGCTGCTGGCGTATAACTGCTCGCCTTCCTTCAATTGGAAGAAGAAACTCGACGATGCCACGATCGCGAAGTTCCAGCGCGAGCTTGGCGCGATGGGCTATAAGTTTCAGTTCGTCACGCTGGCGGGATTCCACGCGCTCAATCACTCCATGTTCGAGCTCGCCAGCGCTTACAGGAATGAGGGGATGGCGGCGTACAGCCGTCTGCAGCAGGCTGAGTTCTCGAGCGAGAAGGATGGGTATTCGGCGACCCGCCACCAGCGCTTCGTCGGCACCGGATACTTCGACCAGGTCGCGAATGTGCTCAGTAACGGCATGAGTTCGGTGACGGCATTGAGCGGTTCGACGGAAGAGGCGCAATTCTCTGACGGGGAGCATAGGCAGGCGAAGAAGATGGCAGCCCATGCTCCACAGCCGAATTTGGAGGAGATGGTTCCGGTCAGCTACGAGATTTAGATGGTCTCTTGAACAAGATTACCGCGCTCAAGGGTGCGCAGTGTTCGCTCACCCACCACGGGACCCTATTTGATTTATGCAGTCATGAACAACTAATATCGCAGAAGATTAGGGGAAGTGATGAACACTGTAAAAGCGGAAGCTAGGGCGATGATCGACAATTTGCCGGATGATGCCACCATTGACGATATTCAGTATCACCTTTATGAACTCGAGAAACTTCGCCAAGGATCCCAAGCAATTGCTGAAGGGCGTTTCTATACGCAAGATGAAGTCGAAAGAATGGTTGAGGGTTGGATTACAAAATAGTCTGGTCCGAGCCTGCTCTCCAGGCTTTGCAGCAGATATACTCTTACATCGCGCAGGATTCCCAGCGCTTTGCCATCGCCCAAATTCGCAAACTCATCTCTACTACCGGGAGGCTGGGCAGTTTCCCTCTTAGCGGCAAAATCTATAGCGAGGGAAGTGGGGCATTCCGAGAGCTCATCGTCCCACCTTACCGCTTGGTTTATGAAGTAAAGTCCCAAGCACGACAGATAGAGATTCTCAATGTTTTCCATGGCCGAAGGAATGTGCCCGGTTAAGCGGTCTTCCGCCGAAGCAAACGAAGAAGCGCGCGCACATCATGGCGTGAGCCACCTTCATTCCGATGTTGCACAGGAGTTTCTGGTATTGTGTTTTCCGCCACCCAATTACTCCGCCCGCAGCGCCTCCATGGGATCGATCGCCGAAGCTTTTCTCGCGGGTATATAACTTGCAATCAGCGCCACAAACACCAACAGCATGGCACCCATGGGCAGGAACCACGCGGCTTGCACCTGGGCGCTTAGTGTATTGCGCAGCACATGCCGCAGACCAGTGCTTGCTATGACACCTGTAGCAATTCCGCTTAACACAGCGATTAGTTCGGAAGACAGCACCAGGCGCAGGATGCTGCTCCGGTCCGCGCCGAGCGCCATGCGGACGCCAAATTCTCGTTTACGTTGCACCACCGAAAACGAAACCACGCTGTAGAGGCCAGTCGCCGCCAGCAGCAAGGCGAGAACAGAAAATACTCCGAATAGCAACGCCAGCCAGCGGTTCTTGCTCCAAAAATCTTCTCGCACCACATCATCCAGGCTGCGGGCCTCCGAGACTGGCTGTTCAGGATCAATCTCTTTAACCGCCCGCCGCGCGGTCTCGAGCAATGACATGGGGTCGCCATCCGTGCGCAAATGCACGCGCATGCTGGTGGCGACCGTAAACAACGACTCGGGAAGGTAGATGGTCTGGCGAGGTGACGCTCCCAATACACCGGGGCGCACATCTCCGGCAAGACCTATTATGCGGACGGAAGACTGCGGATGCGCAGGTCTCATCGCGCCCGGATACCCACTGCTAAGCGCGGGAATACTCATCATTTGTCCAATGGGGTCCCGTGTCCCAAAGATTTGCCGGGCGAAGCTCCGGTTCAGAACAGCTACCGCTTCGCCGCGCTCGTACTCTTCCTCGTTGAATTCACGCCCGCGGGTGATTGGAATCCGCATCGTCTTCAAAAAGTGAGTATCGACGAACTCCAGGTCTGCGCGCGACATCTGCGCGTCTGCTGCCGGTCCAAAGCTCTGACCCGGGAGCACGTAGCCGGCCATAAATCCGCCTCCGGTTACCAGGGCTTCGTCCACGCTGGCTTCCTTCACTCCGGGTATTGCCTGCAATCTATCGCGCAGTCGGCCGTAGTAGCTCATGCGCTCGGCCCAGCTACCGTATTCTCCCTGGGGCACAGGAAGTCGGAATTTCAATACGTGATGGGGATCATAGCCCAAGTTCATGCGGTGGAGATCGACAAAGGCATGGATCGCCGAGCCGGCGCAGACCAGCAGGAGCAAGGTCATGGCCACTTGCAGCGCAATCAGGAAGCGATGCGACCTTCGCGCATGCATCGAGCCGAGCGTGTGCCCCGCCTGCAACCGGTTTTCTCTCTGAGTTGCCGATACTCTCAGTCCAGGCAGGAGTCCGGACAATATACCTACAAGGGCAGATACGAGAATGCTGAATGCCAGGACCCATCCGTTAACGTTGAGCACTGCTTCAGAGGGCAGGAAGCCCTTCACCAGCGGGACCCGCAAAAAAATCAGCCCTCCGTAAGTGAAAGCGACTCCGAGCGCTTCTCCCAGGCCAGCTAAGATGAGGGCGTCAACCAATTGTTGCCCCAGAATGCGGCCGGGGGAGGCCCCTAAAGCGAATTGAATCTGGAATTCACGTTGGCGTGCAGCGGCGCGTGCCAGCAGCATGATGCTGACATTAGCGCAAGCAATCATCAAGAGAACCGCGACTGCGGCAAACAGCAATTCAAGCTGGTTCGCTACAGCCCCAACATCTAGCTGTTCCAGGTTCACAGCCCGGAGCTGGGTTTCGACGGGCAGCTCTACTCCATCCGTTTGGCGCACAAACTGCCGAAGTAAAGTCAGCATCTCCGCGGCGACTGCCTCCGGTTGCACCCCTCTTTTCAGTCGAATATAGGTTACGCAGCAATTCTCGGCACTTTCTTGCGCGTAGGAGAATGGCGCATAAGCGTTCGCTCCCTGCCAGACGAAACGAGGCGGCATCACACCGACGATGGTGTACTGGCCATGGTCGAGATCCAGCTTGCGCCCCAGCACCCCCGCGTCGCACGAGAAGTGGCTCGTGCAGAAATCGTGCCCGAGCACGACGACATCCTGCCCGCGATCATTTGCATTCAAGGTCCGCCCCAGCAGCGGCGCTACTCCCAAGAAATCGAAAGCGTTGTCGGAAAATCTGGTGATCTCAATATCTTCCGGATATCCGCTGATCGTCGTCATCGGATCTGTGAAGTCAGCCAGCATCGCATCTTCCACGGTGTTCGCGTGCCGGACTAGATTCAGATTGGCAGCGCTCACCTCCATGAAGCCGCGAGGTCCCTGCTTTCCCCAGAATGCCATCTGCACGATCCGGTCCGCACCCCTGTATGGAAATGGATTGATCACTGCGCCATAAACCAGGCTGAAGACCAGGGTCGTCGCACCAATTCCGAGGGTCAGCGTAAGTATCGCCATCGCGGCAAAGCCAGGAGACTTACGCAGGCGGCGTAATGCGTATTGAATATCCTGTTGCAGCCGCTCCAACATGCTCACCCTTCCTTTCTTCGCAACCTACCGTGCTAATTTTGCTCATGGATCTCTTCTCGATTGAAGCGCCAGCCGGGTGAATTGCCCTTTCCGGAAAGGCGCGTGAACTCCTCAATGCTGCGCTCGGGGTCATCGCCAGCCGCCAGCTTCTCCAGATAATTCCGAACCAGTTGATTCAGGCTCATGCCGAGCGCGTCTGCCCTTTTACGGTCGGAGATCACGGTCTGCTCGTCAATGGACAGGGTAATATTCATGAGCACAGTATATGTGTGCACATGTATGCATCAAGATTTCATACGCTCATCCCGTAACTCGGTCTGGTGGCCTCCCTGGCGCGGCGTTCCTTTGTTGGCGGTAGTGGCGTCGCAGTTTCCGCAGATTGCTGATTTCATCTTTTCCTGGGTCAGACCGAGCATGGATACACTTCATTGAACTTCATTGAGAGGAGAGTTGGTTCGGATGAGTGATAAACCCTCAGGCTATGCAGGCGACGATGTAGTGAACGATGCGAAGGGAACGAATACTCCCCAGACCCCTACCGCCGGTGGAAAACCCTCTACCTCGCTCAATGACTCGGACTTGCCGGCCGTGGCAAAAATTTCCTATGGAGAGGAGCGCGAGGTCAGCGAGCCGCGTTTCGCGGAGGGGGTGGCTGCGGAGAAGTTGGTTCCGGAGGCGGTGGAACCGGTGGCGGTATTGGTGTGCCATGGGATGGGGCAGCAGGTGCGGTATGAGACGTTGGGAGATCTGGCGAAATCGCTGATGAGAAATTCTGAGGTGGCTGGTTCTTCGACCACGGTGCGCATGACGCGTGAGAGCGGCAATCCGGACAAGGATGATCTGCTCTCGCGGGCGGAGATCCAGTGGCGCGATCAGCAGGGCGGGCAACACGAAGTGCATCTGTATGAGGCGTATTGGGCGCCGCTTACCGAGGGCCGAGTCACTTACCGGGACACTTTGAAGTTCCTGTTTGTGGACGCGGCATGGCCGGGATTCAAGCGGAGCAGCTTCTTTCGCAGCTGCAGGTTTCAGCGCTGGATGTTCGGCAAGCCGCGGGAGCTGAAGATCGGGGCGGGCACGCGTATCAGCCTGGTAGTCATGGTGTTGTTTCTCGCAGCGCAGGTCGCCATTGTCGCGGCAGTGCTGGCGCGGCTCGCGGAGCAATTGAAGCTGATCGAGTCCAGCCACGTGGCGTGGATGCAGGCGGTGCTGATCCTGCTGCCGGGGTTGGGGCGCTGGTGGACGGCGCAGGGCATGTGGCAGCATTGGATCGCTGTTCTGGAGCCGATTGGCTGGTGGTTGCTGGTGGCGGAGGTGCTGTTGGTGCGCTACTTCCTGATCCAGTATGTGGGCGATGTGGCGGCGTATATCTCACCCTATAAGGACAGCAAGTTCGAGCAGCTGCGACATCAGATCCAGAAGGTGGGGTTGGATGCGGCCAAGGTGATCTATGGATTCACCCAGAATCCGGCGGGCGCTGTCCCTTATTACAAGCGGGTGGTGATGGTGGGGCATTCGCTGGGATCGGTGGTGGCCTATGACACGCTGAATGCGGCGATCAATCTGGACAACACGTGCGCTAAGGATGATTGCCGCGATGTGGCGGGGCGGACGCACGCGCTGATCACGTTTGGCTCACCGCTGGACAAGACGGCGTTTTTGTTTCGCAATCAGCCGAACACCTTGAACGATCCGTTGCGGGAGCAGATGGCGGCGGCGAGCCAGCCACTGATCGTCGATTATGAAAAATTTCGCTCCAGGCTCAGGTGGACGAACCTATGGTCGCCTGCGGATGTGATCAGCGGGTCGCTCGAATATTATGACAATTCGGGGCCAGGCCCTGACTACCGCGAGCTTCCTGGCGACGAAGCTTACGAGAGTTTGCACGTGGTAAATGTGCGCGATCCGCAAGCTAGAATTTTATTCAGGGCGCATGTGCAATATTGGAAGAGCGATCTGCTGGCGAGGACGCTCTACCGGGAGATCACGCGGTAGCGCCGTCGCAGCGACACCGGACGCATCAGCGGCGCGTGCCGGCGATTGTTGTGGTAGAGCGAAAATCAGCGGCTGATGAAATCCGATTTCCGCGCATCCAATCGCATACATTGCAATTGAATTTTCGAGGAGACGAATTATGGCAGACCTTGGACAGTTACAGCATCACAAATGCGGGCGGCGAGCAGACATATACGATGGAGCCGGGAGACAGCCTGTCGAAGGTGAGCAAGCATTTTTATGGCTCGGTAAATCACTACAGCGAGATTGCAAAGGCGAATGGGATCAGCGATCCGGACAAAGTGCAGGCAGGGAAGACAATTACCATTCCGTCGATTGGATAGCGGGTTATTCCGGGACGATATTGCGGGAAGAAGATGAGTTCACGTCCTGGGACAGAACATAAAAATAAAAGTAGGGCGGCCGCTTGGCCGCCCTACCT
>JBDTLH010000186.1:0-8696 GCA_039934875.1 Acidobacteriaceae bacterium
GCTCGGCGACATACATCTCCAGGCCCATTTGCTCGAAGCCGCGCACCACCTGCTCATGCGCGCGCCGGTGCCGCTTGAGGCGCTGCTCCAGGCCCTCCGCCTCGACCAGCGTCAATCCCTGATGCAGGGCGTAGAACATGGTGATGGGAGCGGTGTGGTGATAACGGCGCGACTCCATCAGGTAATCGGTAATCAGCGGAATGTCGAAGTACCAACTGGTGTTCTGCTGCCGGCGGGACTTCAGCCGCTCCGCCGCGCGGGGTGAAACCGAGATGGGGGAGAGGCCCGGCGGGCAACTCAATCCCTTCTGGGTACAGCTAAAAGCTATATCGATGCCGGTCGCATCGAGGTCCACCGGCATCGCGCCAAGCGAGGTGACGCAGTCGGCGATCACCACCGCGCCCACCTCATGAGCGGCATCGCAGATGGCTTTGCCGTGGGTGAAGGCGCCGGTCGAAGTCTCCGCGGTAACATAGCCAACTACTTCGGGGCGCTCGCGGCGAATTGCTTCGGCGGCGTCCGCGTCGGACACCACCTCGCCCCAGGGACGCTCGACGCGCACCAGGTCCGCGCCGTGGCGGGTGGCCATCTCGCAGATGCGGTCGGCGAAATATCCGGCGGCAAAGATCAATACTTTGGTGCCGGGAAATACGAAGTTCGAGATCGCCGTCTCCATGCCGCCGCTGCCGGTCGCCGAGACGACAAACGTCTTCTCGTTCTTCGTGCCATAGACGCGCCGCAGCATGGCCTGTATCTGGTCTGAAATTTCGAAGAAGTATTTATCGAGATGGCCGACGATGGGCTGCGCCATCGCTTCGTAAATCAGGGGATGGACCTGAGTCGGTCCCGGCCCGAAGAGCAACCGCGCGGGAGGATGAATGGAGATTTGGGTTGGGGTCGCGGAGGGGGCGGAGGAGTTAGCAGCGGAGGGATTCATAGCCCTACGATTTTAGTTCAAGTCCCGTGCTGCTTGGCCGATGAACTCCAGGAGGGGAATTTCACTTATGAAGCGGTGCTCGCTTTCGCTGGTCTGGCTGATTATCTGTCTGCATACAATCACGCTGAGTGGGCAGAGTGCCGGCGCAAACCCGGCGCAAACCTCTTCGTCCCTCAATGCCGCACAGCAGGATTCGGCTGCAATGGCGGCGCTTGCACTCGGCATTCCGCCGGACTCGCACGTGGAGTTGAATCTCAATGCCCCGATCGACGCGAACAGCAACCCCAATCCCGATTCCGTGTCTGCCCCCCCGCCCGGCTCCGTGCCCGAACCCACCACCGCGATTTTAATTGGCTCAGGAATTTGCTTTTACATCATCAGCCGGTTGCGCAAGCGGCAGGAGGTCTTCGACTACTACAACAAATGAGGGCTAGTTGTTGCGCAACTTCGCGGTCCAGTTCTCGAGCACGAAGAGCGGCGTCGAGGATTGAGTTCCGGTGGTGATTACCACAAAGCGCTGACCATCTTTGGTGACGGCATATTGCATTCCTTGATAGCCGAGAGCCGCGTTAGCCCGGAACAACATATGCGGCTCTCCGGTTTCAAAGCTGGGACCGGTGCCGTTGACCTCGACCGCCATGATCCCTTGCACGCCGTCTTGCTGAAAGAACAGCTCTTTGCCATCGGCCCGCCAGCGCGGCACCTCTGCATTGCCGTTGGAGATCTGCCACTTCGCTCCGGTGGCGGGAAAGGGCGCGACATAAACTTCAAGGTGGCCGGACTCGGTTGACATATAGGCGATCCAGCGCCCGTCGGGGGAGAACTGGGCCTGGTCCTGGTCACCGGGGCCGGTGGGATAGACGTAGATCTTGCGGTCGCCAAACAGGGGGAGAATCCAAAGGTTCTGCCCACTGCGGCCCACGCCCCCGATGGTGCCGCGATGGAAGATCATGTAGCGCCCGTCGCGCGACCAGTCGTTCAAGGCCACTGGTTCGCCTTCGCCGGGGATGGGCGCCAGCAGTTGTTCGGGCTGCCCAGCGCCGGACCCCGCCTTACTGAGGATGCTCGTCCCTGCGCCGGCTTTCATGAGGCTGTAAGCGATCTGACTGCCATCTGGGGACCAAACTGGATTGCGCTCATCCAAATTCCCAAACGTCAAGCGCGTCTTCCTTTTGCTCGCCAAATCGTAGGTCTCCAGCATTCCCTTAACGCCCTCCACCACCAGCGCCAGTCTCTTTTCGTCTGGTGAGAGTTGCACCTGATAAAGAGCGCCGTCGTTCTCGTCCAGGGTGCTGAGCATTTTTCCGCTGCGATCGAACCAGGTGAGTTGCATCTTCGAGGCGGCGCCTCCGGTCTGGTAGAGCAGCGTGCCAGTATCGGAGGCAGTGACCGTCTCCCGCCACAGAGAGGCGTCTAACTGGGCGTGATCGTTGAGCATCGCGGGCGGGCCCTTAATCTTTGCCGACGCGGGGTCGAAGGGCTGCGCCATCAGCGAATTGCCGCGCAGGTATAGCAGGTGGCCGGAGGCGTAGATGGCATTCGACAAACTGGGAAACAGCGGGCGGTTCTCTTTGCCATCGAGCGATGCGACCAAGATGCGGTTGTCGGGACCGGTCGCCTGATTGTGATTCGCCGCCAGATAGAGAAAGTGCTTGCCATCGGGAAGGAACCAGGGCCAGCGATAGGTGGTGTACTTGGATCCGTCGAGCTTTACCGCTTCGGTTGGAGCGCCGCCGGTCGCAGCGACCTGTTGCAGACCGGAGTTGAAGTTGGGCGCGAAGATGATCACTCCGTCCTTGTTCCAGCTTCCGCCCCGCGCATTGGGCGCGTCACAGATATCAACCGGCGTTCCGCCCGCGATCTCGATGCGCTTCAATTTAGCGCCGGAGAAAAAGCCGACCGAGCGGCTATCCGGCGACCAGAAGGGAAAGATCGCGTTTTCCGTGCCCGGTAGCGGGGTCACGGCGGCATTGTCGAGCGCCCTCACATACAGCCGGTTTCCGTCTTCGCCAATGGCGGAAAATACCAAGTGGGCGCCGTCGGGGGAGATCACGGGCGCGCCGCTGGTATCGCCCACCGAATTCAAGGTCAAGCCCGCGGGTAAATCTATTTGCGCGACCAGCACGTGCGCGGCCTTTTGATTGCTGAACTGGAAGACCGCGAGACCGATTGCGCTCAGCACTGCGAGTGCGGCGACAACCCACGCCAGGCGCTCGCGGCTTTTTCTCTTTTGCGAAACCGTGATGGGGATGCCGGTTTGCGAACCGCCGTCGGCCATCCACTTGAGTTGGAGTTTTACGTCATGCACCGTCTGAATGCGGTCGTCGGGGTCTTTGGCGACGCAGGCTTTCACCAGGCGGTCCAGCGCGGGTGGCGACATGGGGCGGACGCTGCTGATCGGCTCGGGATCGCGTTCGAGCACAGCGGCGATCACACTGGCGGTCGTCTTGCCCTCAAACGCGCGCTTGCCGGTTGCCATCTCGTATAGGACTGCGCCGAGGGCGAAGATGTCCGAGCGGGCATCGGCCTCTTTCCCCTCCACCTGCTCCGGGGAAATATATTGAAACGTCCCCACCACCGTCCCCGCTGAAGTCAGCGGCTTGTCGGGAGCAAACGTCACCCCAGAAAGACTCGAAGCGGAGACGGCGGCTACCGCAGACTTCGCAAGGCCGAAATCCATCAGCTTCGCGCCGGATTTGGTGAGCATGATGTTGCCCGGCTTCAAGTCGCGATGAATAACGCCCGTCTTGTGCGCACGCTCCAGTCCTTCGCAGATATCGGTTCCATAGCGCAGAACTTGTTCGGTCGGAAGCGGACCTTTCAGCAGGCGTTCCGCCAGCGTCTCGCCTTCGAGATATTCCATCACCAGATAATCCACGCCGTCCTGATGCCCTACGTCATGCAAGGTGCAGATGTTGGCGTGATTGAGCGACGAGATGGCGCGCGCCTCGCGATCAAAGCGCTGTTTGGCTTCCGTATCGCTTGAAAGGTGGGCGGGGAGGATTTTGATGGCGACGGTGCGGTCGAGACGAGTGTCGCGGGCGCGATAGACCTCGCCCATTCCGCCTGCTCCGATGGCGGATTGGATTTCATAGGGCCCGAGTTTGGCGCCGGCGGAGAGAGACATAGGTTGCGCCTAAGTATATCCCCTGCGGATGCCTGAGAGAGGTATCTAAATTGCGCAATGGGAGAAGCCTGCACAATCTCTGGATGGAAGACCTTCCGCACCCAGATCATGGAATCTGATAATATGATTCTATGCACAAGACGGCCATCAGTGTCACGGAAGCCGCGCGTAATTTCGCCGATTGCGTTAACCGGGCGCATTATCAGAATGCAACTTTTGTGCTGCTCAAAAATGGAACGCCCGTCGCCCGTCTGTCGCCCGAAAAGGAAAGGGTTTGCTCAGGGCGGCAGCTTGCAGAAGCCTTGATTAAGAGCAGGCTCCCGGATGAGGAATTCAAGAAGTGGCGTGATGATTTGCGGAACGCCCGCAAGACTTTGGCGCCTCCGGCCGACAAATGGCGATAATTCTCGATGCCGACGTGATTATCGGAGGCGAAAAAGGGATCTTCGACCTGCAAAACTGGTTGCTCTCCCGAGCGGACGATGAATTCGAAGTGGCTGCGGTGACCGTGGCCGAACTCTGGCATGGCGTAGAGCGGGCGTCTGGGGCGCACAAGACCAGGCGGAGACGGTATCTTCAGGCCATTGTGGGGGCGTTGCCAATCATTCCCTACACGGAAGAAACAGCGTACGAGCACGCGCGTATCTGGGCTGAATTGGATGCGTCGGGAAAGATGATCGGGTTTTACGATCTGATCGTAGCAGCGACGGCCCTGAAGCGAGGCAGCGGGGTGGCCACGTTCAACAAAAGGCATTTTGCCCGAGTGAAAGGATTGACGGTTATCGAGCCAGACAGGATCGCGTGAGCAGGGAGAGACAATTGTCGGATTACACGGCGCAGCCGCAGCGTACACGCAATTGCTTAGTCTTTGGAAGGCGATTTTTTCCTCTGGGCCTAAAGGCAGGTCGAAGACTTCTCTGTGCGCATTTACCTTCTTCCGGGCCTAAAGGGGATCGATGGCTCCACTTCAGGGACTTAAGGAATATCCTTCTCCACTTCCACTAAGCAGGAATAAAACACGGGGCCGCGGCCGATGTCGGTGAGCCGCTCGGCGGTAAGCTGGTTGAGGCCCTTGCCGTCGGGAGAGAGTTTGTTCCAGTTGAGGCGGGAGGCGACGACGCCGGGTTGCACGCGCGTCTCCGCAGCGGGATAGACTTTGGCATTCAGAGCAACGGAGCCGCGCTGGTTATAGACCCGCACCGGGTCGCCGTCGACGATGCCGCGCGGGTTGGCGTCCGCCTCATGCATCTCGAGCAGGTGGTTCATCTCCAGGGGACGCAGCGTCTCGAGATTGGCGAAGGTGGAGTTGAGATAGTGGTCGGCCTTGCGCGCCAGCATCTCCAGGGGATAGGCGGCTACCGGCGTCTGGCGCGATTCGGGATTGGGATGATAGGCGAGCACCGGATGCACTCCGATTTTTTCAAGATCGGGATTCTTCAGCATCGCTTTGCCGCCAGGCGTGGGGAAGTGTCCGTCGGCGAAGGGCGAGATCTTGTTTCCCTCTTGCGGACCGCCGTTCATGTTGAGGCGGATGCGGTGCTCCTGCTGCAAGCGCTGGCGCGTGATGCCGTGAAGATGAGGATCGTCTGAATCGAGCGCGCCCTCGATCATCTGTTCATGGGACTCGCGCAGGGACGCGTCTTCGTTCTGGCGCTGAAATCCCATCTTCGCCGCCAGATCGCGGAAGACGCCTATGTTGTCGCGCGCCTCGCCAAGCGGAGCGATCGCCGCCTCTGATATTTGCAGGTAGTAATGTCCGTAAGCCGACTGCAGATCGTTGTGCTCGAAGAAGGTGGTCGCGGGAAGTACGATATCGGCGTAGTCGGTGGTGTCCGTCATGAACTGCTCATGAACAACGGTGAATAGATCGTCGCGCCTGAGTCCGCGCAGCACATTCGCCTGGTCTGGAGCAATGGCCGCGGGATTGGAGTTGTACACGAAGATCGCCTTGACCGGGGGGCCATCGAGCTCGGTCAGCGCTGATCCCAACTGCGCCATGTTGATGGTGCGCGCCTCGCGTCCCAAAGCTTTGTACATCAGGTCAGGGCGCGTGAGCTTCTGCTGATTCAGCCCGAATGCGCCCGAGGTCGAGAGTTGCAGGCCGCCACCGTAATGCCGCCACTGTCCTGTGATGACGGGGAGCATGGCAACGGCGCGTATGGCGGTGCCCCCGTTGTCGGTGCGTTGCAGGCCGTAATTGGCGCGTATGGCGGCGGGCTTGGTGGTCGCGTATTCGCGCGCCAGGCGGCGGATATCCTCGGCGGCAATGCCGATAATCCCGCTCACGCGCTGCGGTGCATAGTCCGGAGAAGTGACTATAGCTTTCAGCTCCGGATAACCGTCAGCCGCGCGCGCAATGTAGTCGGCGTCGATCAATTCCTCGGTGATGATCACATGCATCAGCGACATCGCGAGCGCGACATCGGTGCCGGGATTGATGGGCAGATACCAGTCAGCGCACTTCGCGGTGCGCGTCCGATAGGGATCAATTACCACCAGCTTAGCGCCCTTGCGCCGCGCCTCTTCGATGAACGGCCAGAGATGGACGTTGTTGCCGTGGATGTTGGCGCCCCAAACAATGATGTATTTCGCGTCGGCGAAGGCCTCGGGGTCAGTGCCGAACTTGCGCCCATAGACGGAGATCAGCGCCTCTCCTCCGGCGGTAGAACAGATGGTGCGATCGAGTTGCGATGCGCCCAGGCGGTGGAAGAAGCGCCGGTCCATGGAGCCGTATCCCAGGACGCCCATGTTGCCGGCGTAGGAGTAAGGCAGGATGGCCTCGGGGCCGAACTCCTCCGCCACTTGGCGGAAGCCCGTGGCGATGGTGTCCAATGCTTCGTCCCAGGTGATGCGCTCGAAGCTGGCAACGCCGGCGACCCCCTTGGGGACGCCGCTCTTACGCTTCAGCGGATAGAGCACGCGGTCTGGCGAATAAACACGGGAGAGATACTTCGCAACCTTGGCGCACAGGAAGCCGCGTGTGACCGGATGTCCGGGATCGCCTTGTATCTTGGTCGCCTTGCCGAGATCATCCACGGTGATGAGCACGCCGCAGGAGTCGGGGCAGTCGTGTGGGCAGGCGGCGTGGACGACATGCGAAGGCATGGCTCCAGTCTAGCCCAATCCCGCGCGTGGGCTCAGGATTGCGTGCGATCTACGTGGCCGCTCAGCACCACCGGACCACGGGGCGACTCCGGATTAGGCTGGCCCTCCGCGGTGATGAACACATCAAAGAGCTTGGCGGGCGTGGTGCCATCTATTTTGCCTGAGAGATCATCATTGGTTTTGAGGGTGCCGAGTTCCATCGGAGCGCGCCCTCGCTCTTGCACCCACACCACGTAACATTGTGCCGGGGGCGTCAGCTTCTGGGCGGCGGCAAGATTACTCACCTTCAACTCCAGAGTCGTGTTGCCATTGTCATCGTTATCCGTATGGATGTTGCCGGTAGCGGCGGGGGCAGGGCCCTTGTTCACCATTTTGGTGTCTTTCGCGAGGGCTGCCATGCTGAATGCCAGAAAGATGGCGAGCGTAAGCCGGATCTGTTTTGCTTTGATTTCGGGAAGCATATTCAGTTGGATGTGGGCGTCTGAGCGGAGTTTGCCAAGGGTGAATACTGTAAACTGAAAGATTCCATGCCACCTATCATTCAGGCAGAACAACTCACCAAGATTTATCACGTCGGCAAAGTGGAAGTGCCCGCCCTGCGGGGCGCGACCTTCAGCGTGGAGCCGGGGGAATTCGTCTCGATTGTGGGGCCATCGGGGAGCGGCAAGAGCACACTGTTTTACGTGCTCGGCGGACTCACGCAGGCGACCTCAGGCCATGTATTCATAGATGGCGCCGACTTTGCCGCGATGTCGGACGGGCAACGCACGGAGATGCGCAAATCCCGCATCGCGTTTATTTTTCAGAAGTTCAATCTGCTGCCCACGCTGACCGCCATGGGAAACATAGAAATCGCCTTCGACATCGGGCGCGAGCGTTCGACGGGAGCAGCGCAGCGGCTCGACTACGGCTACCTGCGGCGCATCACTGACTTGCTCGGCATCACGCAGCGCTTGAAGCACCGTCCTTCGGAGCTTTCCGGAGGCGAGCAACAACGGGTTGCGATTGCGCGCGCGCTGGTGAATCGTCCGTCGATCGTGCTCGCCGATGAACCCACGGGAAACCTGGACACGAAGAACAGCGAAGCCGTGCTTGCCATGCTGCGGCAAGCCAATCAGGAGTTCGGGCAGACGGTGCTGATGATCACGCATAATCCTGACGCGGCGCAATATGGCCATCGCCTTTTCCATATGCGCGATGGACAGATCATCGATCAGCAACGCATCGAGCATGCGCCCACGCTGATAAGGGAGAGCGAGACCTCGAAGTGAAATTGGTACTGGTCAAGTTTGAAACTGATGCCCCTTGCAGGCCGGATCGCATCGGCAGACAATAGAGGCATGGACGTAAACCAGCGCGCATTTCACACAGTCCAGCAGTCGATAGGCGAAGAGCCGATCAAAAAGAAACAGCCCGCTACCGCCAAGAGAGGTACGGCACGGGCTGCGGCGTTGACGCCTGAGCGACGTAAAGCTATTGCAAAGAAGGCTGCTTAGGCTCGGTGGCCAAAGAAGCCTGAGTGAGGCC
>JBDTLH010000187.1:0-6188 GCA_039934875.1 Acidobacteriaceae bacterium
GGCCATCCTCGAGCGCGACTTCAACGCACTATGGAACACCGGCTACTTCGACGACCTGCGCATCGAGCGCGAAGCAACGCCCAAAGGCTGGCGCATCCACATCTACGTCACGGAAAAGCCCACCATCTCCGAGATCAACTACAAGGGGCTCAGCTCCGTCACCCAATCCGACGTGCTCGACCGCTTTAAGAAGGATAAGGTTGGCATCTCCGTTGAATCACAGTACGACCCCACCAAGGTGAAGAAGGCCGAGGTCGATCTCAAGTCACTGCTCGCGGAGCATGGGCACCAGTTCGCTACCGTGCGCACCGAATTGCGGCGCATCCCGCCCTCCCGCGTCGCCGTCACCTTCAACATCAAGGAAGGGCCCAAGGTCAAAGTCGGCAATATTACTTTTGTCGGCAACAAGCAGGTCTCCTCGCGCTATCTGCGCTCTGCGATGAAGAACCTGAAACCCATCGGCATCCCGCAATCGATCTTCTTTGAGAACCTCTTCTCCCGCACCTATGACGCCACCAAGCTCGAAGAAGACGCGGAGCGCGTGCGCCAGGCTTATCAGGAGAAGGGCTATTTCAAAGCTCAGGTATCCGATCCAAAGACCAAGGTGCGGGACGAACCGGGAAAGTTCTATCTCTTCGGCAAGGGCGGCGGCAAGCGCGTGGACATTACCGTGCCCGTCGAGGAAGGCGAGCGCTACACCCTGGGCAAGATCACCTTCTCCGGCAACAAGGCGATCACCAACACCCGCGCGTTGCGCGCGCTCTTTCCCATCAAGGATGGTGATATCTTCGACGTCTCCAAGCTGCGCAAAGGCATCGATAACATGAAGAAGGCCTATGGAGAACTGGGATACATAGCCTTCGTCGCCAATCCTGACTTTACCGACATTGACGAGCAGCACAAGGTCGTCAATCTCAAGATGGATATCGAAGAGGGCAAGCAATTCTACGTTCGCCGGATCGAGTTCCAGGGCAACACCACCACTCGCGATAAGGTGATCCGCCGCGAGCTGGCGCTCGAAGAGGGCGGCCTCTACAACACCCGCCTCTGGGAGTACAGCCTGCTGCGCCTCAACCAACTGCAATACTTCGAGGTGCTCAAGCCTGACCAAGACTCGGAGGCCAAGCAGAACACCCAAGAGGGCACTGTGGACTTGTTGCTGAAAGTGAAAGAGAAGGGCAAGAACTCCATCGGCCTTAACGGCGGCGTCAGCGGCCTCTCCGGCTCATTCATAGGGCTTAACTACCAGACCAACAACTTTCTCGGACTGGGCGAGACCCTCTCTCTGCAAGGCAACATCGGCAACCTGGAGCGCAGCGCGACCTTTGGCTTCACCGAACCTTACCTCTTCGACCTGCCGCTCAACCTCGGCTTCACCATCTCCGCCAGTAAGTTCGACTACAACGAGGCCAAGAATTACCAGATCCTCGCCGGCCAGAAGACCCAATTCTCGCAGCAACAGCTCGACGTGTTGCAGAACTTCTCCAACTCCCAGGCGGGATTCACCGTCTCCGCCAGTTATCCGCTCAAGCACTCGCTCAAGCGCATCGGATTGACCTATCAGTTCAACGTGCAGAGCATTCAGGCATTCTCCCAGGCTTCGCAATCTTATTTCGAGGCGATCAACTTCCGCGGCGTGAGCGGGCCCAACTCTCTGACCGGTATCATCACCTCCAAGGTCATTCCCACATTCACTTTCAGCAATGTCAATGGCGGACAGTTCAGCCCCCACACCGGCAAGTCCTTCACCGCCGCCATGGAGGTCTCCGGCATCGGCGGCAACGTCGCCGCCATCCGTCCCCTCCTCGAATACAAGCAATACGTACCCGTCAACAAGAACGGGCGCAACGTCCTCGGATACCGCATCCAGGCCTCTTACATCACCGGGTACCAAGGCAAGTCCGCCCCCCCCTACGAGCGCTTCTATCTGGGCGGAGAGAACGACCTGCGCGGCTTCGATATTCGCAGCGTCACTCCTTATGCCTTCGTCACCAACAAGGTGCAGTACTCCCTGCAAAATCCCGACGGCAGCTTCGTCCCCGCCAGCCCCACCAATCCTCGCGCCGGAGGCGCCTGCAATCTGAGCCAGGGCACGACTGTCGCGCCAGTCTATAAGTGCATCAACATCCAGATCCCGGTCAACACCCTCTCGTTTACCGGCGGAGACACCAGCTTCGTATCCAACGTGGAATATCGCATCCCCATCGTCGGTCCGGTCACCCTCGCCCTCTTCGACGATTTCGGCCTCAACTTCAACACCCGCGCCAGTCAACTGCAGTTGAGCCCGGTCAATCTGCTCGACCTGAATTCCTCCACCTACGGCTGTCCCACCGTCCTTCCCAACGGGACATGCAGCGGCGCCTTCCGCCTGCCTCCCTTCGGCAAAGACCTCAAGATGGTTCCCGGCACCAATTTCGTCCCCCGCATGTCCACCGGAGTGGAGTTGCAAGTCGTTCTGCCCGTGGTCAACGCTCCCTTCCGCATCTATTACGCCTACAATCCGCTGCTGCTGGATAACAAAATTGCCGGCTCCTCCTTGCTCACCCGCGGCATGTTCCCCGCCGGGGGCGCCGGAGACTACAGCTATGCCGCCGCGCAAAGCCTGTACGGCACCCAGTACCTGTTGCGCGAACCAAGAAAGACCTTCCGCTTTACCGTGAGTACCACCTTCTAGCTCGCGGCGCGACCTCTCACTCGCGTTTCCACATCCAACCTGTAACCCCTCCGCGCCATCCATCGTCAAACTCAATGTATAATCAAAGCACCGTCTGTCACACACTTAGTCCCCGGCCCCCAGTTCTTATGGCGCATGTCTTTTGACCCGAGTGTGGCGGTCCGGGACACAATCGCAAGTTCAAGGAGTTTCAAAAAGTAACCAATGATCACTCGCAACTTTTTTCCCAAATTAGCAACGCTGCTGCTGGCTGTGTCTCTCCCGGCGGTAGTGGCTTCGGCGCAGGCCGCCACCACTCCCGCTGCCACCGCTTCTGCTCCCGCCACTGCGGCTCCGGCTGCGACCCCTGCGGCAAACTCCGCGGCGATCCCTACCGGGGTCAGCAAGATCGCCATCATTGACATCCAGAAGGCGATCATCGCGACCAACGAAGGCCGCCGCGATTTTGAAACGCTCAACAAGAAGTTCGATCCTAAATCCGCCGAATTGAAGTCGGCGCAGGATGAGATTGAGCGCATGAAAAAGGACTTGACCGCCCAAGGCGATAAGCTGAGCGAAGAGGAGCGCGGCAAGCGGGTGCAGGCCATCGACGCCAAGCAGAAGCTCTTTCAACGCAACGGCGAAGATGCGCAGAACGACTATCAGGCGCAATCCGGCGAGATCGCCAATCGCATCGGCCAGAAGCTGATCGCCGTCATGGATACCTATGCCAAGCAGCACGGCATCGGCGTCGTGCTTGACGTCTCCACGCAACAGAGCAATGTGCTGTGGGGCAGCGAACAGGCCAACATCAGCGCGGCGGTAGTGGAGCTGTACAACACTCAATCCGGAATCGCGCCGCCCACTCCCTCCGCGCCGCGGCCCTCGACTGGCGCGCGCGCCACCCGGCCCGCAGGCGCCACCACCCCTAAACAGTAAACCCATTCCATCGAGAGACTGACCCGGCCCGCAAAGGCGCGGGTCTTTCTTTTGCGGAGCCGCGGAACAAATCGGCCGGCTGATGGTGTCCATTCACTTCACCGGGCGCCGCCAAGCGTGGGATGCGAACCACTTCGACAAAGCACAATCCTCACGACCCCGGCTCCCCATGCCCATTCCCCGCCACCCGCATCCTGACCTCGGTCCCCGTCGCCTCCGGATCGTTCTTGCGGGTCACGATCTCCACTCCATCCACCAGGCTGTTGATCAGATAGACCCCTCGCCCGTGCGTATCGTGCAGATGTGCCGAGGTCAGCGGGTCCGCCACCTGCGCGGGATCGAAGCCCTCTCCCGGATCCCGGATCACCAGCGTCAGCTCCCCCGTCTCCGCGCACGCCACCGAGCATTGCACATGTTTGCTCTCATCGCTATGGCAGCCGTGCACGATCGCATTCGCCAACGCCTCGCGCAGCGCCATCTCTACCTCAAACTCTTTGCCCTCCGCGGACTTCATCTGCCGCAGCGTCTCCAGCACTCCATCCACCACCGGCGTAATCGCGCTTACCTTGGCGGGGATGGTCAACGTGAACTTGCACGCCGAAGAGACCGGCAGCAATCCGCTCAGCCGCTTCACATCTTCGAGTGACTGCTTGAGGCCATCGATCAGCTCTTCCCGCTCTTCTTCCAAGTGGTCGCGCTCCTTTAACGCTGCTCTCAGCTCCATTAAATTGCGCCGGAACTCCAGTTGCCCCTCTACCTGCCGGCTCAACGCGATAAGCGCCTTCTTCTGCTCCGCCGAAAGCGTCCGCGGCTTTTGGTCGAGCACGCACATCGTACCCAGCGCCTGGCCGGTGCGCGAGGTGAACGGAGCGCCCGCATAAAACCGTATCTTCGGCGCCGACTTCACAAACGGATTCTCCCGGAAGCGCTCGTCCTTGGTCGTGTCCTCCACGATCATCAGGTGGTCTTCGAGAATGGCATGGGTGCAGAATGACACGCTGCGCGGCGACTCGCTGATTCCTATTCCCACCCTCGACTTGAACCACTGCCGGTCCTCATCAATCAGCGTCACCAGCGCAATCGGGGTCCCACAAATATAAGCTGCCAGCTCCGTCAAATCATCGAAGCCCGGCTCCGGGTCCGTGTCCAGTATCTGATACTCCCGCAAAGCAGCCAATCTCTCTCTCTCATTCGCGGGCATCACAGCGGACATTCCGGGCCTCCAGAAAAGCTTCCTTAGCCTGCCGCTTACTCTAAGCCGCAACTCACGCCAGGTCAACCACTGCTTTACCTTACCCGCCTCAAAGGGGAGCCCTGCCCCTGGTATCAGATCAACCAGTCTCCGAGTAGGGCAGGACTCCACCCGCGCACTCAGGTAGACCCCCACCTTCAGGTGGGGGATAACCCGCTGAAACATATACGGGCTTTAGCCCCGGAGGAGACCCATCGTTCACACCGCTGAAATCAATACGGTCTTGTAGCCCGAGGGAGACGAACGGCAGAATTACGCCCCGCGGGCTTCAGCCCCGGAGGAGATACGCAACAGCGCACGATCTTCGGGCTTCAGCCCCGGAGCAGACCCTCCCGCGCCCGCGTGAGCTCGTCCAAAGTTCTCCGCATATCTCCCAGCCGCTTTCTTCCCTCCGCCGATCCTTCCACCACCGCCTCGATGCTCCGCATGAATTCCGGCAGCTTCATCTCTTTGCGGAACTCCGCCAGATACGGCTGTATCTTCGCATATTGAAAATACATCTCCTGGCAGGTGTCATAGACCAGCTCCCGGTCCAGCGCGCCGTGAATCACGAACGCCGCGACCATGTCCCAGTATCCATAAACCTGCAGGATGTATCCCGCCTTCTCATCACCGGCGCTCACCAGGCGGACCAACTCCTCCACCGAGCCGGGTAGAAAAGGACCTCCTATATGGCTCCGCGCCGCACGCATCACCGCCTCGCGACGGAGCTCGTACAGCTTGAGAATAAGTTCAGCCTGCTGGATGGAAATATGAGCATCCTTCAATACCTTCACCTCGTAAACCTCAACTGCCTGGCAACTTTTGAAACTATAACCGTTCGCCCGAAATTATGTTGACTCCTACATCCACCACTGTCCATATCGATTTAAGCCGCGGCCTATCCACCGCCCTGTCGGGGTGCCTCCATACCCAGCACTGCGGTCGATGCCGCCGCCTGATACAAGTATTTTTGGAAGCCTACAAACGCGATTCTGATCTGCTCCGCGCCGCCCAGGTCAACCTCCGCATCGTAGATCGCATTGTTGTACTTGAGTCTCAGCAGCGGAGGCAGTTTGTCCTGGTCCAGCTCCTCGACGCCTTCCTTCACATATTGCGTCAATACGAAGTCGAGAAAAGCCTCCTGCTTCCCATCAAAGTGGAGGTGGATGTCACGCTTTGCTCCCGCCGCCCTGGTCTCGCGCGTGATCGGAGGCAGCGCGAATGCCACATACGCCAGCACGTCGAACAGATCGCTCTTCTCCGCGTCGATGATCTTCTGTATCTCCGCCATGCGGTCCCGGCTGAACCCTTTCTCGGCCAGCCCGTGTAGAAGTTTTTGCCGCGTATCCGGCCTGCTCCACA
>JBDTLH010000188.1:0-4763 GCA_039934875.1 Acidobacteriaceae bacterium
CGAAGACAACGGCATCGGACGATATATTCCAAAGCTGCAATATCGACGATATGGCTTGAGATTTCGTATTCCAGCTTGCCATGATAGGAAACACAGAAGATTTCTTCAGGACGAGGTCGGAGCGATCAAAAACTTCGTCCACCACTCCCGGGCTGTTTTTGCTGACAGCAGCAACCAGAATGCCCGCAGAGCTCAGCGATGACAAGAATTGCTGATACAAGCCGTGAATTTGGGCATTTTCGTTCAAACTCCAGGAGACCGCATCTGCCCCTACTTCCCCGACGATGCCAAACCACAGGGTGTCATCGAGGTCAGTGATGATGCCTTTCTTCGTGTTGTGAGGCTGGTGATAACAGGCCGACACGAATAGGGTCGCCAGGTGATCGGCGTGCGACAGCCGGTAGGGAAACCCGGTGTCAAGAGCTCCCCGCAAATCAAACCGTTTTTCGGGGGGAGAGATTTCGTCCAGTGATTGTCGAGAGAGGAACCGCGCTTTCGGGTTAGCAGAGACTTCCACCGCGAAATTCAAGACCATTTCACGCAATTGAAGTTGCCAGAGGTCCTGCTGTGAGCTTGGGGAACATGAAATTGGCGGGATGGGCAAGGTAGGCAGACTGATGTAAGCGGCGACCCTGAGCGACCGGAGTGAAGCGACCATCCGACACAATGTTTGCTTAGCGGCTTGCAAAATATCCGGAAGCTTGTCAAGCTCCCAGCCGCCCAGGGCACGCGCGCCCAAGCGCGAATCGAGATCGCCCCATTCGATCACAACTAGGACGTGTTAACACTAAACAGCAATTTGCTGATATGCTCTTGGCATGGAGATCAGCGAAGCGCAGTATCGTCGTCTGGAGCCGGTTCTGCCCAGGCAGCGCGGCAACGTCAGTCTGTCGAACCTCGCAGTATTGAACGCGATTCTGTATGTCGCCGAGCAGGGTTGCAAGTGGCGCGGTCTGCCCAAACGCTTCGGCAACTGGCACACCATCTATACCCGCATGAATCGCTGGTCCAAGAACGGCGTGCTCGACCGGGTCTTTGAAAGTTTGCAGCGCGAGCAGATGGTGCGCATCCGCATCGAGGCCGGGTCGCTGGACTCGACCACGGTCAAAGTACATCCTGACGGCACCGGCGCGCTAAAAAAAACGGCCCGCAAGCCATCGGCAAGTCCCGCGGCGGTTGGACCACCAAGATTCATATGGTTGCCGCGGATGCTCGAACGGCCATAACTTTCTCGCTTTCTCCCGGCCAAGCCTCGGATGCGGTGGAGGGGCGCGAACTACTGGGCGGTCTCGGACCGCTGCCAGAGCCGCTATAATCTCATCATGGATCGCGCCTATGAGGACAATCAAACCCGCCAACTGGCGCTGGAGTTCAACTGGATTCCGGTGGTTCCGCCCAAAAGCAATCGGCTCGACCCCTGGCAGTACGACCGTGCCATGTATCGTCGGCGCAATGAGGTCGAGCGGCTCTTTCGGCGGCTCAAGGGCTTCCGCCGCATCTTCTCTCGCTTCGAGAAGCTTGATGTTATCTTCATCGCGTTCATCAACTTCGCCCTTATCGAAGCCCTCAGATAGTGTTAACACGCTCTAAGGCGAGTGCATGCCGGTTGGATATTCTTTCTATGTTGCCGGGTAGATCTCCAAACAGGCCGTGTTCAAGAACAACCGTCTGATTCGGATACGCGATCTGCAGGTGAGCGGTCAGAAAGGTTGAGAAGTGCAGCGCGGTAAATCCCGAGGCCAAGAAGACGCTGAGTTCTTGTTGCCCTCTAGCCTTCGAAACTGTTTGTAACGCCTCGAAAAGCTCCATATCCCTGGGTCGAATCCCCGACAAAACAAAATGTTATCACGCGAAGTTGCTCCCCACGCCCAAAGTTTCTTCTGCGCTGCTGCTCGATCCGCTTAACCATCGAAGCGATCCGCGTGGCTGCTGCCCAGCCATCGCTTACGCTGACGGCGTAAACGATAAGTCACGACAAGTCCGAAGGGTCGGGAAGCTCCGCATACATCTCACCAGCGTCCGTCCCAGCAAAGTAGCAGGTCGAGCAACTTCCTGCGGCTCTCGTCTCCCAGCGCCTTGAAAACCATATCCATCCACTCAATGTTTATCATACAATCAACTGGTTGCATGAAGTGCATGAATAATGCGTGATTTTGATCGCCTTTTTGTCGCTTTTTAGTGCTTTTTTGAATGCATTTTTAGCGTTTTTTTCATATACCCTGAACTGTCATGTCCCAACCCCATCCCATTATTGACCTGCGCAGCGATACCGTCACTCAACCCACCCCCGCTATTCGCAAAGCTATGTTTGAGGCCCCCGTCGGAGACGACGTTTACCGCGAAGACCCCACCGTAAACCGCTTAGAACAAAGGGCTTCCGAGATCTTCGCCCGCGAAGCCGCCCTCTTCGTCCCCACCGGAACCATGGGCAACCAGATCGCCATCAAGCTCCACACCCGCCCCGGACAGGAGATCCTCTGCGAACAGCGCGCCCACATCTACGACTGGGAGATGGGCATGCTCGCCGCCTTCTCCGGCTGCCTCCCACGATTGGTCGAAGCCCCCTCCGGAGTGTTGCAATGGAAGGACTTAGCTCCCTTTCTCTCTCTCAAAAACTCCTTCAAACCCCAGACCGGGCTCATCTCCCTCGAAAACACTCACACCATGCGCGGCGGCGCCGTCACCCCCGTTGAAGTCTTCGATGAAATCTGCGATCAGGCGCATGAAATCGGTCTCCCCGTGCACCTTGACGGTGCGCGCATCTTCAATGCGGCTGTGGCTTTAAAGACACAGGTTGACAAGCTGACACGCAAAGCGGACTCGGTTATGTTCTGTCTTTCCAAGGGGTTAGGAGCACCCGTCGGCTCCATGCTGGTGGGCAGCCAGGACTTTATCGACCGCGCCCGCAACGTCCGTAAAGCGCTGGGCGGGGGCATGCGCCAGGCCGGAATCCTCGCCGCCGCGGGACTGACTGCCCTCGAAGAAGGTCCCAGACGCCTGCACCAAGACCACGCCAATGCCCAGTGGATCGCACAAGAATTGTCCCCTGTCAAAGGCATCAAGCTGGACGCTAACACTGTTCAAACAAACATAGTTATCTTTGAATTGGAGGCGATGTATGCAGCCGATCTTTCGCGTAAACTCGCCGAGAGCAATATCCGCGCCAACGGAGTCGGCCCCCGGCATCTAAGACTCGTGACCCACATCGATGTGGACCGGAGCGCCTGCGAGATTGCCGTTCGCGCCATAAAGGACGCACTTTCGGGAGCCTGATGGCCGTTACTCTACGCTATGAATCGCTGGTAAAGTGCACACCTGCAAGGGTTTGGGAGCACTTCCATGATGTATCCCAATGGAAGCGGTTCAACCCCGCGATCAACGATGTGAAGTGGACCAAGGGAGAGCCGTGGACTGTAGGATCGCAGCTTTCCATGGAATTGGTGCAGCCCCGTCCCATGACCGTGCACAGCGAACTCGCGGAGCTGCATGTCCCCCGTTTTCTTCGACTTAAAGGCAAGATGATGGGTGTCTCGGCAGACCATAGCTTCGAGTTCACCGACTTAGGGGATGGAACCACCAGAATGCGCACGGTGCAGGTGCTCACCGGACCTGCGACTATCTTTATCAGCAAGAGAATACAGGACTTAGCGACAGCAACATTCGTTCAGTGGTTTGAAACCCTACGCCGTGAAATCGAGTGCTAAATTTGCCGATTGCCCACCGCTGATTGCTTCTACACTAAAGATATGCCGCTAGAACGCCTGCACAAGATCATTGCCAACGCCGGAATTACATCGCGCCGCGCCGCTGAAGACCTTATCACCACCGGACGCGTCTCCGTCAACGGCGAAATCGCCTCTGAATTGGGCACCAAAGCCGATCCCGACACTGACCGCATCACCGTCGATGGCAAGCCCGTCGTACTCAGCAAGCAGCACATGTACCTGATGATGCACAAGCCCAAGGGATACGTCACCACAGTCTCCGACCCTGAGGGGAGGCCTACGGTGATGGATCTGCTGCCGCCCGATTGTCCGCGGGTCTATCCCATCGGGCGATTGGACTATCTAACCGAAGGATTGCTGCTGTTCACCAACGATGGAGACCTTGCGTACAAGCTTACGCAGGCATCCTCGCACGTTCCCAAGACATACCTGGTGAAAGTAGCAGGACAGCCTACGGAAGAGGATGTAGAGCGGTTAAGAACCGGGGTAAAGATAGAGAAAGCGCGGGGGAAAGGGGCAGGTCTGCGGGTGAAAACGGCGCCGGCGCAGGTCAAGTGGGTGCGGTTTGCGGACAATCCGTGGTTGGAGGTGACCTTAATCGAGGGCCGTAACCGGCAGATAAGAAAGATGTTCGAGGAAGTCGGGCACCATGTGGAGAAGATCCGGAGAATTGCGTACGGTCCGATTGAGCTGGACCTCGAAACCGGAGCGATGCGATCACTTAAGTTGCGTGAAGTCTATGACTTACGCAAGTGCGTGGTGGAGGATAAGGCGGCCAAAGAGGGGAAAATGGGGGTGAAGGTGCCGGAGGTAAATCCCTCGCCAAAAACGCGCAAATTTTTACAAAATAATGCGACTTTTGAGCAGAAAAAGCGGGTTTTTGCGTCGCATTCTCGCCCCGTTTCCGGCGCCCGTCCGCCCCGTCGGGAGGAGAACAGAGAGCGATTCCCGAAACGGGAATTTCGTCCAACGGATAGACCAGCGGGCGATCGTCCGCCACGCAGAGACTTTCGTCCGCACGATCGAGCGGCAAAGAGC
>JBDTLH010000189.1:0-3438 GCA_039934875.1 Acidobacteriaceae bacterium
CGCCGCAGCAAGGGCTGAACAAGATTGCGCCTCCCCCGCCGCGAGTGATTGAGCCGTGAATCACTCGCCGATGATCTTGATGATCCCGCGCTTTCGCCTTTGCCCGTCAAACTCAGCATAGAAGACGCGCTGCCATGTGCCCAGGTCGAGCTTACCCTTAGTCACCGGCAGCGTTACCGATTGGTGCAGCAGCAAAGATTTCAAATGTGCATCGCCATTGGTCTCTCCGGTCTGATGATGCCGGTAATCTTCCCGGAATGGAGCCAGCCGCTCCAGCCACTCGTCGATGTCCGCGATTAGTCCGGACTCATCATCATTGACGTAGATCGATGCGGTAATGTGCATCGCGGACACGAGACACAGACCTTCCCGTACGCCGCTCTTGCGCACCGCGGCTTCTACCTGCGGGGTGATATGAATGTACTCGCGGTGCTTCTGGGTATGGAACCATAGGTATTCGGTGTGGCTCTTCATAACATCCAAGATGGTGAGAGGTGCCTTCGTGGCTGCACGCAAACAGGAAACCAGCCCCGCTGACTTCGTCCCCAAAAATCTAACGCTGGCCTCATTGCAAAAGGCCGCAGGGCGGTGCCGCGGGTGTGATCTCTATCTGCGCGCAACTCAGACCGTCTTCGGGAAGGGGAGTGTGGGCGCCCGCATCGTGTTGATTGGAGAACAGCCGGGCGACAAGGAGGACCTCGAGGGCGAGCCGTTTGTCGGTCCAGCAGGCAAGTTGCTCAACCGCGCGCTGGAAGACGCCGGCATCGCTCGCACGGATGCTTATGTGACCAATGCGGTGAAGCATTTCAAATGGGAGGCGCGGGGCAAGCGGCGCATCCATGAGAAACCGACTGCGACAGAGATAGCAGCATGCCGGCCATGGCTTGACGCAGAATTGAAGGTGGTGCGGCCACGGGTGGTGGTATGCCTGGGAGCGAGCGCAGCGCAATCGCTGCTGGGCAGGGACTTGAAAGTAACTCAGCGGCGCGGCGAGCGCATTGATGGACGCAGTGTTGCTCTCTCCATCGAGGCATGGATCGTGTTCGACCGTGCATCCGTCATCGATATTGCGCGCCCAGGATGGGGACACCCGCCATCGCGAATACGCGTTATTCGTGAGTGACCTGCGGAGCGTAGCGGACCTGCTGAAGCAGGATCTCAATATTAGGATCAGGGTCAGGCGAAAAGAGAAAGCTGCGCGCCGGACGACTTAGCACAGCTCTCGTAATTCATCGCGCTGAAGGATCTCATGCTTACGGCAGAGCGCCTTCACCCGCGCGCGCAGGCGCTCCGCATATTCTTTCGACACATAGGATTGATGGAATCTACCGGCCTCTGTGGCCTGAAAGTGCTGCTCATAAAATGTTGCGAATTGTGGAAAGTGCTCACGAATAAACGGCATATACACTGCCAATGATGAGCTGCTGAAATAAACAGCATTCGCGCTGACGAAATTTGCGCCGGCTTGTTTGGCGGCTCGCACCACGCTCTCGAGGTTTTCAAGACTGTCTGTAATACGGGGCAGCACCGGACAGCAGAGCACACCAGCGTGAAGTCCGGCGTCGCGAAGGCGGCGGACGGCCTCAAGGCGCAAGTCGGGACGAGGCGCACGCGGCTCCAACTTGCGGGCCAGGGTGGTGTCTGTCGTAGTGACGGTAAGGTGCAGACGCAGGTCATTGCGCTCATGAATGCGGGTAAACACGTCAATGTCGCGCACGATTAGGTTGGATTTGGTGACAATTCCTATCCGGTGCCCGCTGGCCCGGGCCAGCACTTCGAGGATCGATCGGGTAAGCTGATGGCGTCGCTCAACCGGCTGATAAGGGTCAGTCGCAGTGCCAATGCCGATGCCTTCGCCGTTGCGCACCTTTCGCAGCTCTTGCTGGAGCAGCCATGCGACGTTCTCTTTGATAAATATCTTGCGCTCGAAATCGATGGGTTCCTGCTCCATGAACTCGTGAGCGTAGCGCGCGTAGCAGTACTTACAGGCGAACTCGCATCCCCGATAAGGATTGATGGTCCAGGAGAAGGGCAGGTTGCGGGCGGTGCAGCGGTTGAGCAGAGAACGGGTGGGAATGGTCGAGAACTCGACATTATGCCCGGTTTCGACGGACTCGCCCAAAGTGGCTAGGCGTGCGATTCCGACGAGGCGCAAGGGCCGGGGATTGTTCCAGAGACTTGGGGTCGGATTTAGCTCTTTCGCCATATGTTCGCCCAACACGGGATCATATTAGACGGATACTGCGCGAAGTGCAAACGCCGGAGCGTGATTAAGCGTGGTTGATCGCGTCAACGACCTGAATCGACCCTGGAGATGAAGCTGCATCGAAAGCAGGGCGAAGAGACACTGTCATTTACTTCCGCAATGTGGAACTCGCGGATGAACACGGGTGGGCAGAGATACAAACACCAGAACATCGGCTTTGCGAATATTCGAAAAGTAGCCCTTAGCCCGCCAGCCGATCACATTCGAAATGCACGATCGATCGCTGCCCTCTGTATTGCTTTTGATTCAGTGAAAACCTTTGTATAAATTCGTGAAATTTAGTTGCAGATAATGACAACCCGCGACGAGCGGCAACATTCTCATGCTCCAGTTCCCACAGGCCGGGAAAGGGAGAAGAGAATGACAAACAAGAAAGAACTGTTACTGGATCTCGTTGAGAATCCAATCAGCCGCCGTTCGTTTGCCAAGCGCATTGGCATGATCGGAGCAGGGATCGCGGGAGCGTCCATGCTGAGCGGCACGTTAGTCAATGCAGTCGCGCAAAGCACCACCGGAACCAACGCCACCACCGCTAACAGCTATAGCGATGCGGACATCCTGAACTTCGCCTTGAACCTCGAATACTTGGAAGGCGAATTTTACACTTTTGCCACCAATGGAGACGGACTGGTGCAGGAGGGCGTGATTCCCGCCAACGCAGTCACCGGGCCGACCTATGGCGGCCACAAGGTCCCCAACATCGCCAACTCACCCATTGCCTACATCGCCAGTGAAATCCGGCGCGATGAGCAAGGGCATGTGAGGTTCCTGCGCTCGGCCCTGGGGTCCGCGGCGGTGAAGAAGCCGACCATCAATCTCAACGCGCTGGGCATCGGGTTTAGCGACTGGAAGTCGTTCATCATTCTGGCGGCGATCTTTGAGGATGTGGGCACCAGCGCTTACAATGGCGCGGCTCCGCTGATTCAAAGCAAGACTTACCTGGCGGCGGCGGCGGGTATCTATGGCGTTGAAGCGCAGCACTCGGGCGCCCTGCGCACGCATGCCATCGATTTCGGTATTCGGGTGCCGAACGCGGACGGCAAGTCAGTTCCTCCCCTGCCGAACTCGCCGTTTTTCGTCAACAATGCTCTCACGCCGGCGCGCAGCGCGCAGGAGGTGCTGAACATCGTTTACGGCGGCCATCCCACGCCGGGCGGGTTCTTCCCCAACGG
>JBDTLH010000190.1:0-10732 GCA_039934875.1 Acidobacteriaceae bacterium
GCGGCCAGCTTCATGCGCTGCGCTTCGCCTCCGCTCAGCGTGTTCGCGGATTGGCCCAGTCGCAGATAACCCAGGCCGACCTCTTCGAGAGTGCGCAGCTTATCCTGAATCTTGGGTATGCCATGAAAGAACTGCAGCGCCTCGCGCACGGTAAGGTTAAGCGCATCGTGGATGCTCTTGCCCTTGTATTTCACATCCAGCACGGAGGCCTTATAGCGGGTACCATGGCACTCTTCGCAGATGAGTTCGACGTCGGCCAGAAACTGCATCTCGACGGTCACCGTGCCGTCGCCTTCGCAGGCTTCGCAGCGCCCGCCGGGAACGTTGAAGGAAAAGTGCCCCGGACTGAATCCGCGTTTTCTCCCTTCGGGCTGCGAGGCATAGAGTTCGCGGATGGAATCGAATGCTTTGATGTAGGTCACAGGGTTGGAGCGCGGAGTACGTCCTATAGGCGATTGATCTACCAGCACCACGTCTGTAATGTGCTGGTCGCCTTCGAGGGACTTCAAGAGTCCGGCGCATGATCCGGCTTCAATCTCACCTTTGGCCTGGGAGAGCGCCCGGTAGAGCACATCGTGGACCAGCGTGCTCTTGCCGGAGCCGGATACGCCGGTGATCGCGACCAGCAATCCCAAGGGAAATGAGACGTCGATCCCTTTGATGTTGTGGGAGCGCGCCCCGCGCAGCGTGATGCGCCGCGCGTTGGGCTCGCGGCGACGGGCGGGAATCTGGATCGCGAGATGTCCGCCCAAATAGCGGCCCGTGAGGGAGGCGGGATCGGCGATGATCTCATCGTAATTACCGGCTGCAATCAGGTTGCCGCCGTGTTCACCCGCGCCCGGCCCCAGATCGAGGATATGGTCCGCGGCGCGCATCAGGTCGGGATCGTGTTCGACGACGATGATGGTGTTGCCCAGGTCGCGCAGTTCTTCGAGGATGTGGATGAGGCGGCCCGTGTCACGCGGATGCAATCCGATGGAAGGCTCATCGAGCACATAAAGCGCGCCGACCAGACGAGAGCCGAGCGAAGTCGCAAGTTGAATGCGTTGCGACTCCCCGCCAGAGAGGGTGGAGGAGAGGCGGTCGAGGGTGAGGTAGTCGAGGCCGACTTCATTCAAGAACTTGAGGCGATCGCGAACTTCCTCCAGTATTTTGTCGGCAATCTCCATTTCCGCCGTCGAGAGCTTGAGTTTATTGACGAAGGCCGCCGCCTCTTCCACGGTGAGCGCGGAGACCTCGCAGATGTTCTTGCCGGCAATGCGAACGGTGCGCGCTTCGGGGCGCAGACGCTGGCCGCGGCAGTCGGGGCACTGCGCATATCCGCGATAACGCGATAGAAATACGCGCACATGCAATTTGTATTTCTTGCGCTCGAGATACTCGAAGAAGCCGTGGATGCCAGCGAAGCGGCCCTCTCCGTTGAGCACTAGTTGCTGATGCTCCGGCGCCATCTCACACCACGGCTGGCTTACCGGCACCCCGCGCAGCTTCGCCCACTTCATCAACTCGTTTTGATACGCCTTGTACTTGGGCTTGCTCCATGGGTCTATAGCGCCCTCTTCGAGCGAAAGCATGGGATCGGGGACCACGAGGTTGAAATCGAAATCGAGGGTGTTGCCGAAGCCCTGGCACTTGGGGCAAGCTCCGTAAGGATTGTTGAAGGAAAACAGCCGCGGCTCCGGCTCTTCATAGCGGATGTGGCACTGCTTGCACTCGAAGCGTCCGGAGAAGCGCAGGCGCTGGGACTGGGGAGCGACGGTCTCGAAGATGATCTCATCGGCCTCGCGATACCCGATCTCGGCCGCATCCACAATGCGCGCTCGCGTGTCAGAGGAGGACGAGACCACAACGCGGTCCACCAGAATGCTCACGGGTTGGGTGAAGTCAATATCGAGCAGCGATTCCGGTGTAGAGAACTCGAAAATGGTCCCATCCTGCAGGAGACGGCTGAAGCCGCGCTTGCGGAGTTCAAAGAGCTTGCCCCTGAGCAGTTGCGCCTGAGGGCCGCTGTTCTCGGCGCTACTCTCGTCCAGCTTCACCCTCCGGGCCACGCTCTTTTTTGCGCGCGTTGCAATCGTCTTTACGGCTGGCCCGTGATGCCCGAGCGGCTGCGGCACCAGCAGCGGAAATGTGACATTGAGCCGCGTGCCTTCGCCCAACGCGAGCACGGCGGCGGCGACCTCATCCACTGAATCGCGCTTGACTTCTGTGCCGCAGACCAGACAGAAGGTGTGCCCGATTCGGGCGAAGAGCAGGCGCAGATAATCGTAGATTTCAGTCGCGGTGGCGACGGTCGAGCGGGGGTTGCGCGTCGAGTTCTTTTGCCGGATGGCAATCGCCGGAGCGATGCCGTCGATCAAATCGACATCGGGCTTCTCAATGCGTTCGAGAAACTGCCGCGCATAAGCAGAGAGCGATTCGACATAACGCCGCTGCCCTTCGGCGTAGACGGTGTCGAAGGCGAGGGACGATTTGCCCGACCCGCTGACCCCGGTCACCACGGTCAATTGGTTATGAGGGATGTCCACGTCGATGTTTTTCAAATTGTGGGTGCGTGCCCCACGGATGATGACCGCATCGTTCGCATTAAGCCCCGGCGGCGGAGTTGCGCACGGAGCCGCTGCACGCTCGTCAGCTTGTCGGGGCGTGAACATCGGGTTCTGGAGCGTAGAAGGCAATCCTTTATTGTACCGTTTCTGAAGAGCTGCTTCACGGAACGAGACTGGTTGGCGAAGCAATCAAGCATGCCCGAGAGACAAATTGCGAGTGGCTCCATGTAGATTTCGAGCCACACCTAGGCGACTTCTACTTCGGAGCTGGTGGATTTAAACCCATCAATGCCGGCCTCATATCTCTCCGGTGATCTTGTGACGAGCCCGCAACTGGTAAGGCGGCCTGTCGGTTCGCCGCCCGTCCACTACCAACAAACAAAGGTTGGGGAGAATGTGTTGCCCTCCTATAATCAAAGCATCTTGCATCCCTTTCTACTCAGCCTCGTTCTGTTTATCACGCTGCCTCTTCTCGCCATAGCGCAGAGCACGCAGCCGATTCCGGGTTCCGCCGCCGACCACCGCGCAGGCCAGCTACTGCTGGTGCTTCCCTTTGAGAACAAGTCCACCGCGCCCGGGCTGGAATGGATCGGCGAATCCTTTCCCGAGGTGCTCAATCAGCGCATGGCCGAGCCGTCGCTCTTTATCATCAGCCGCGAAGACCGCATTTTCGCGCTCGATCGCATGGGAATTCCACCAGCCACCAATCCGTCGCGCGCGACTGTCTTCACCGTCGCCCAGGCGATGGACGTGGATTACGTTATCGTGGGCAGCTACAACTACGACGGGCGCAGCTTTTCGGCCGGCGCGCAAGTGCTCGACATGAAGGGCCTGCACCTCTCGAATGCGGTAACGGAATCGGGACCGCTCACAGATCTGATCAGCATTCAGACGGCGCTGGCTTTCGATCTGCTGAGCGAGTTGCCAGTGGGGCAGCTTCCCCCGCGCAACCAATTTATCGCGAACCAGCCGCAGGTCCGCCTGGATGCGCTGGAAAACTACGTTCGCGGGGTGATTGCGAACTCGCAGCCGGACAAGGTCCGGCGCTTCAAAGAGGCAGTGCGCATATCCCCCGATTACGATTATGCCAAGCTGCAACTCGCGCGCAGTTATTTTCAAGGGCGGGATTATGAACAGGCGGCGGCCTGGTTCTCCAAGCTGCCACGCAGCTCTCCCCTGGCGCTGGAGGCGAATTTCTTCTACGGGATATGTGAGTACCAGCTCGGCGACATGGGTAAATCGGAAGAGGCGTTTCGATTCGTCGCCCATCGCATGCCGCTGACCGAAGTGGAGAATAATCTGGGCGTCGTCACCGTGCGCACCGATCGCGCCGCCGCGGCCGAGCTATTCCGTCGGGCGGTCCAGGCCGATGCTCGCGACGCCGATTACCGGTTTAACTATGCGGTGGCGCTATCCCAGACCGGAGACTTCGCGGAAGCCATGCGCCAGGCGAAGGAGGCGATGGCGCTGCGCCCCGGTGATGCGGAAGCCCGCGCCTTGCTTGATCAGTTGGGCCATCCCCCCGCCGCAACATTGCCGGTTGCGGCCGCCGCGCCAGCTCCTCAGCCGGATAAGAACTTGCCGCCGCAGGCTGCCGCAGCGCGCACATTCTTCCCGCGGCTCAAGCGCAACTACGACGAGACTGCCTTCCGCCAGGCAGAGCTGGAGATGCACAACGTCGAAGAGATGGCGCTCGCCGGAAAGGGCCCGGTGCGCCACGCCCAATCGCACATTGACCGCGGCAATGAGATGCTGGCGCATGGATTTCTTCCCGAAGCCGAAGCTGAGTTCCGGGAGGCCGTCACCCTCGACCCGCGCCTGGCGGCCGCGCACCTGGGGCTGGCGAGGATCGGGCTGAAGAAGAAGGATGTGGCAACCGCCGGGGCTGAGGCGGACCGGGCACTGGCGATTGATCCAGGGAGTGCCGAGGCGCGGAAGCTCAAGCAGGAGATCAGTGCGAAGCCAACGGGCAAGGAGGCGGGCAGCGGGTCGCGCTAATTCCGCGACAAATCGTCCCGTTTGTCCGACAATAGCGGTATGGGCAGGGCAGTCAAATCCGTTCTGTTATTTCTCGCTCTGCTCGGCCTGAGCAATGCACCGGCCGGCGCTGACGTGGTCAAAATCACGGTAAAAGACACCATCCAGCCGGTCTCCGCCGAATACATTGGACGCGCCATCGATCGAGCCGCAGCCAGCAACGCGTCGGCGGTGCTGATTCAACTGGAGACGCCCGGAGGCACGCTCGATGCGACGCGCGATATTGTCTCCCGGATCACCACCTCCAAAGCGCCGGTGATCGTCTTTGTGTCGCCGGCGGGCAGCCGCGCGGCTTCTGCGGGGTTTTTCATCCTCGAATCCGCGGATGTGGCGGCTATGGCGCCGGGCACCAACACGGGCGCGGCGCATCCGGTAGCGGGCAACGGGGCGCCCATCGATCCGGTCATGAGCGAAAAGATCGCCAACGACGCGGCGGCATTCATGCGCTCCTACCTGACCCGGCGCGGGCGCAATGCGACGCTTGCGGAGACGGCGGTGCGCAAGTCCGTAGCGTGGTCGGACCAGGAGGCGCTGGACCAGCACCTGATTGACGTGATTGCGAAAGATGACGCCGACCTGATGCATCAGCTCGATGGCCGCACCATTACCCGCTTCGACGGCAGCAAGCAGACGTTGCATCTCGCGGGCCAGAAAATCGTGCCGCTGGAGATGACCACGCGGTTGCGCACGCTCGACTGGCTGATGGACCCCAACATCTCTTACATTCTGCTCACCATCGGATTGCTCTGCATTTACGTGGAGTTCAATCATCCGGGTGCGATTCTGCCGGGAGTGATCGGGTTTGTCGCCGTGGCGCTTGCGATATTCGCGATGAACCTGTTACCCATTCGCTTCGCCGCGCTGGGGCTTGTACTTGCCGCCTTCGTTCTGTTCGCGCTGGAGGCTAAATTCGTCTCCCATGGAGTGCTGACCACCGGCGGTATTCTGCTGCTGGTAGTCGGCGGATTGCTGCTGATTGATGGGCCCATCCCCGAGATGCGTGTGAAGCTGATCACCGCGCTCGGGGTCGCCATCCCGCTGGGACTGATCACCGCATTCCTCATGTCAATTGCCTATCGCGCGCGGCGCAACAAAGTGAGTACTGGCGTGGAAGGACTGATCGGGGAGATCGGCACCGTGAGATCGCCCCTGCTGCCGCGCGGCAAAGTATTTGTGCACGGCTCGCTGTGGGATGCGGTGGCGCCCGCGCCGCTGCCAGAGGGATCCCAGGTGCGGGTGACTGACGTGGATGGATTGCTATTGAAGGTGGAGCAGCAGAGCTAGGGTTCTGCGATCTCTGTGGTTCTTCGCTCGGTCACCAAACTGTTCTGGGATAATGCTTTCCTATCTCTTCATCCGCAGAGACCAGAAACGCGAGCCCGTTGGACTTTGCCTGCGCCACGATAATCCGGTCGAACGGATCACGGGTCCATTTCTCGTCCAGCACTACGCTCGCGATCAGGGGGAAGGAGAGATCGCAAACGCGGACCCCTATTTCGTTTTCGATTTTCAATTGTATGTCCCGCGAGGGCAGTTTGAGCCGGTTTACTTCATAGAGATATTCCAGCTCAATGAGCACCATCGGAGAAATCAGGAGATCGGCTTCCTCCAGAACCACTTGGGCCTTGGAGCTGATGCGTGTTATGTCGCCTTGAGCCAACCACACGACCACATTTGTATCCAGGTAGGCGATCACAGGGTGGACCAGTCGCTCTCCCAAGCGCGTTGCATCTCTTCCTGTAAAGACGAGCCGTGAAGTTCGGTCGATTCGGAATTGATGACTTCAAGCGGCGTGATGCGACTGAGACGGCTGCTGGGCCGGCGGTCGGGGGCAATCTTAAACCGGCGCCCCTTATGGGTGACCCAAATCTCGCTACCATTCAAAGCCTGATTTACCAGGTCGAAAATATCCTTGCGGAACTTAGTGATCGATACTTCCATGAATCCATCTTATCATAGCGTACACATACAAATGTACGCTATGTACGCAAGGAAACTCTGATTAGCTAACCAGTACCCCAGCGGCTAAACAGGCTGCGGAAAAAGTCAGGATTCTGGCCCCAAGGCCTAAAGGCCCTACTGATTGTGAACGACTTATCCCCGGCATAAATGCCGGGGTCTACCCAAAATCGACTTTTTCCGCAAGCTGTAAAAGCCGTCCCTGATCTTTTGACTTATCCAAAACATTCGAAGCAAATAGTTAATCAGAGTCTCGCTAGTATTCGGGAGCCAAGCTGCGGATTTTTTTGCTCAGCCAGATATTTATTCAGTTGCCAGGAGCAGTCCTGCTTTGGAAGGACGCTGAGTTTGCGCCAGTGTTTCCGGCATACGCAGCCATAGCAGAAGCCAGGCGCCGACGGCGACCACGGCAAGTCCGATGAAGCCGGCGTGATACCCAAAATGCTTCACCAATATTCCGGCGTACGTATTGCTAACAGACGCGCCGATTCCCACCGCGGTAGCCAAGCCGCCTTGTGCGAGGTTGAACCTTCCCGTGCCGCGCGTGAGGTCCGCGATCACAAGAATGGAAACCACTCCGAAGATTGCATTCGCCACTCCATCGAGGAATTGAATGCCAATGAGGAATGGTATGGAGCCGGTCAGGGTATAGAGTATGCCCCGAATTGGCAGCACGCCGAAGCCGATCAGCAACAGCGGTTTCCTGCCCAGGTTCGAAGCCTTGCGCCCGATCCATGCGGCGCTGAAGGCAATCACCAACTGGGTCACGATGATGCAGGCAGACATAAAGGGCGCTGCCTCTTTTCTTCTGCCGTGGGCGAGCATTTGTCCCAGCAACGGCAGCATTGCCGCGTTGGAAAAATGAAATAGGAAGGCGCAGCCGGTGAACAACAGCAACTTGTGATTTTTCAGCAGGGACTTGAGGCCGCTGACACTTCCGTTGCCGCCGTCCTTGATCGCCGCCCCTCGCGCCCGCTCGAAACTGATCTCGCGGGGAGAGATGCAGTAGAGCGCGATCACGCAAGGAATGGCGAGCAGGGGAACAGCAAAAAAGATGGCGCGGCTGGAGATGAAAGATCCAACCAAGCCCATCATGACGGCGGCGAAGACATTCCCTGCGGAATTGAAGCTTTGATTACGGCCGAAGCGCCGGTCGAAAGCGGCAGCCCCGACCAGTCCAAGGGTAATCGCGTTGACCGTCGGTATGAGCAGAGCGCCGGTCCCGCCCAGCAGTACCTGGGCGGCAACCACTATCGGAAAGGATGGCCACAAGGCCAGCAACAGCGCTCCCACTACAAGAGCGATCAATCCCGCAACTACCAGCAACCGTTTCCGGTGCGTTCTATCGACCAGGGCGCCGGCGGGAATCTGGGTAACGACTCCCGCCAGCCCACCGATGGTGAGTGCAATGCCTACCTGTTCGGTATTCCAGTGGCGGGTAGCGAGATAGACTGCCAGGAATGGACCGACGCCGGTGAGGACATCCGCAAGAAAGAAGTACACCCACTCCAACCCTCGCAGGCTGTGGGGGGAGGGGTGGCACTCCTCTTCTTGCGAAGTGGGCGGTGAATCAGGCGGCGGCTTCATCGGTGTCGGCTGGTTCGTCCTGGCCGGGCACGTGCGCCAGCGCCTCTGCCCCACGGATCAGTTCGAGGGCGCGCCGGTAATGTTCGCCGTCAAGCGCCTTGCGCGCTTCCTTTCGCACTTGCTCTTGCAATTTCCTGATCCCTTCGTCGGGGCTTTGCTTCTCATTATCGACCGCCTTTTCGTCCAGCTTCTTAAACTCCTTCTGGATCGCATCTTTCAAAGGTTCGGTGAGCAGCTTTCGATCGCTCTCCGCGCCACCCTCTAATTCGGCGAAGGCAAGATGCTCGGCACTGCGCAGCAGGTCCGCCGCCGCCTTTTTTTGCCGCGGAGTGGCGCCTTCTTTGACCGCCATCTCCAACGCCCTTTGGCCACGATGAAAGGCGAGCTCAAAGTTTGCATTCGCGGCGACGGCATGAGTCTGACCGACATGCCCGCTGATCGCACGTACCCGCCCCAGATGTTCAAATGCGCGACGAAGCTCTTTTCCCTCCTCGTCCGGCTTATGTTCGGCCTTGTGTCCGTGCTCGTGACCGGGCTTATGCTTCGCGGCTTTCTTTTCGTCTGAATGAGGTTTCATTTCTTATTATTCCTTCTTAGATTTGTTTACAGACAGGGTGTGAGGAGCGTCGGGAACCAGGAGATGCATGCGTGCGACGGGCTTTGCAATTATTTACTGGGGGTTACGTGCCAGCGATTCCTCTTTACCCTGCCGCCGCCCTCAAGTACTCTGAAGCTGCATTCCAGCGAGGCAACAATGGGATTTCTGGTTCTACCTGTCATTATCATCGTCGGTCTTTATCTGCTCTCCTCTATCGTCATCCTGCGCGAGTACGAACGCGGGGTCATCTTCCGGCTAGGGCGCGCGCTGGAAATTCCCAAAGGCCCCGGCATCATTCTGGTCTTCCGCCCCTTCGATCTTGTGACCCGCGTTGATCTGCGACAAGAGGCGTTCGAGGTCCCTCCGCAGGACATCATCACCCGCGACAACGTGACCCTGAAAGTAAACGCGGTAATTTCGATGAAGGTGATCGATCCGCGAAACGCAACCATAGAGGTAACGAATTACCGCTACCAGACCTCGCAATTCGCGCAGACCACGCTGCGCTCGGTGTTGGGCGAGGTGGAACTGGATGAACTGCTCGCCCATCGCGAGAAGTTGAACATCCGGATACAGACCATCATCGACGCGCACACCTCTCCGTGGGGGGTGAAGGTCATCAATGTCGAGGTCAAACAAGTGGATTTACCGGAATCGATGTTGCGCGCTATGGCCCGCCAGGCCGAAGCAGAGCGCGAGAAGCGGGCGAAGATCATCAACGCCGAGGGAGAGTTCTCGGCGGCCCAGCGGCTGGTGGACGCCGCTGCCCTGCTCGCCACCCAGCCCATCACCTTGCAGTTGCGCTACCTGCAGACGCTTACGGACATTGGCGTCGAGAAGAACACTACCATCGTCTTCCCGCTGCCCATCGATTTGCTGGCGAACCTAAATAAGTACCTTGAAACCGTGGGAACAAGTGCAAAAATAGCTGTGTAGCTGAATGGGAGCAACACGCGTGAGAGACTTAGAAGAAGATCTGGACTCGACCGAGATAACCCTGGGCACCGGCAAACTGCTCGGCCTGTTTCTCGGACTGGTGGTCATCTGCGCCATCTTTTTCTCCCTGGGATATGCGCTGGGCAAGAACTCCGGCAACGTGCAGCCGCAATTGACGGAGGCTGCCGCTACCCCACCGCCCGGGGCTACGACTGCGCCGGAGAGCAAGCCGGGCGCAGGGGCCTCCAATGTTAGCTCCGCCGATCTGCCGTCTGAACCTGCGGCTGTAACCGCGGCGGCAAAACCTTCGGCGGAATTCACGCCTGCCGCCGCACGCGATGCGCAAACCGCTGCATCGGGAATCGTCGTGCAGGTCGCCGCAGTGAGCCGCCGCGCCGATGCGGAGATACTCATCCATGCGCTGCGGAAGAAAAACTACCCGGTTTTTCTTGCCGACAATGGCTCGGGAAACGACAAGCTTTTTCACGTTCAGGTCGGCCCATTTAGCAACCTCAAAGAGGCGGAATTGACCAAGGGCCGTCTTGCAGGAGACGGGTATACACCGATATTGAAGCGCTAGGGTGATTTTGCTCAATGTTCATCCTGAAATTGCGTCGGAAGAGCACGTCGCGCAAAGCATTCCGCACTACCTCGCTACTGGAGGCATACTCTCCTGTATCGACGGCTTGGCGGACGATGGCAACCATTTCATGGGGTAACGCGATGCTAATCGTCTCGACAGTAGCCATGGCCCACCTCAAGTGGTAACAACATTTCCCACCACAAGCCTAGAGGCTGGCCAAGCCAGTGTCAAGACACTCGGTCCCGCTCAGCGCATATTGATAGTCAGACTTTTGACCAGCCAGCGCTTGCCCCGTTTTTCCACGATGAAATGCAGTATCGGACCATCGCCTAAGGTGACCTGCTCGCGGTTTGAGTTGGCCGGATCCGGTTCGATGGTTACCACGTCGGGATAAACATATGCTGGCATACCCTCCGCTATACTCTGGGCGGTCGGCGCATTCAGGCTATAGCCGAGCAAAGCAGCAGCGTCGCGTCGCTCTCC
>JBDTLH010000191.1:0-3173 GCA_039934875.1 Acidobacteriaceae bacterium
GCGGTTGGATTTGCGGCAGGCTGATCCTGCGGAGCGTTGCCCGCGGGCGCGGCTGGTCCGGTCGCTTCCGAAGCGGAGGGAACGATGGTCGTACCGGCAGAGGCCGCAGCCGCTTTGGGTGAGCTTACGTCAGGGACGGTGGTAGTGCTGGAAGAGGGTGCGGCGCCGTTGGGATCCACGGGTATGGATTCGAACGCCGGAGCCGCGGTGGGTTGAGCATTATTCGCGGCAGTGGGCGGAGCGGGCGGCGGCGCGGTGCCCGGCAGTTTAGGTGCGGCATTGCTTGCAGTATCGGACTTGTTGCCGATCACCTCCGCATTGACTGTTCCACTGCTCTCTCCGCGCAATATCTCAGAGGCATGGAGGGCGATGGCGGGAGCGCTGGCCTGCTGCGGGTCTTCGAGGGTTGGCTCACCTACCGTGTCAGCCATCGAGACATCAGGGCGGTGGCTGAAGTTGAGCAGCATACGGTCTTTCATGCCTGCCTCGCCGCGGCTGGCGATCTCCTGTTTATTCTGAGCGATGGCCTCCGGAGTGGGGTGAGGTACGGGGGCCTCAAGCTCCTCGAGACGTTTGGCGGAAGAATCGGCGTAGTCTCCAGCAGGGTAGCGCTCGATGATGCGGGAGTAAGCATCAATGGCGTTCTTGCGGAAATCGGCAACCAACCGCTGCCTGGCTTTGGCCCGCATCCTCAATTTGGAAGCTTCCATCATCCTCATCTCATTCTCGTAGGACTGGCCGAGCAGGAACAGGGACTCGTCCGCCTGGGTGTAGAGAGGATAGGTATCGGCGAGCGTCTTGAAGCGGGCAATCGCGGCTGGCCAGGATTCGCGTCCGTAGTAGAAGCGGGCGACCCGAAATTCGCCTTCCGCCAGCACCTCCTGTACTTCGCGCAGACGTTGCTTGGCCTGGGGAGTAAGCTTGTGATCCGGATAATCCTGAATCATCTGGCGGTATTCATCTTCCGCCCGCTTGGCCTGGGTGTAGTCGCGGTCAGCCTTGCCCATCTCATCGTAATGGATGTTGGCGATCTTCATCTGGGCTTCCGCGGCTTCCGGCATATTGGGAAAGAAGGTCCGGAAGTCCTTGTATTCGCGCTCTGCCTGGGCGTAGGCGGCGGTATTGCCCTCGGCGTACCAGGAGTCGGCGATGGAGAGTTTGGCGCGGGCGACAAACTCCGAGTCAGGATAGGTGTTGATCATGGTCTGCAGCACGCTGCGAGCGATCTCGTATTTGCCATTCTTGATGTCGCCGGCGGCGCGGTCGAAGAGCACCTTGTCGGGCTGCTTGGAATCGACGTTGGCGATGGGGTTCACCATTTTGTTATGGTGGCAGCCGGCGAAGCCGAGGGCCGCCGCACAAAGCGCGATGCTGAATAGATTGCGGAAGTTCATTGGACTCATCTCAATAAATACAAAATCAGGCGTGCTGCAACAGCGCTTGTTCCGCCGCTTGCATCAGGCCACGAACATTATTCGCCGGATCGCCGGCGCCGTACACGGCATGGCCCGCGACCAGAACATCCGCCCCTGCGCGTACGACCTCAGCGACGGTTTCGAGGGAGATCCCGCCATCCACCTCAATTTGATAACTCAATTTTGCGGCAGCACGCATTTTCGCGAGCTTGCTGATTTTGTTGAGGGCGTTGGGGATAAATTTCTGTCCTCCAAAGCCCGGGTTGACGGACATGACCAGCACGTAGTCCACGATCTCAAGCACCTCGCCCAGTAGTTCGACGGGAGTAGCGGGGTTAATGACAACACCAGCGCGGCAATGATGGTCTTTTATTAAATTGAGGGTGCGGTCTAAATGACGCGAGGCCTCAAAATGGACAGATATCCAGTTCGCTCCGGCGTCGGCAAAGGCGGGGATGAAGTCGTCAGGACGCTCGATCATGAGGTGGCAATCGAGCGGCAGCGTAGTGTGTTTGCGCAGCGACTTGACGACCGGAGGGCCGAGGGTGATGTTGGGCACGAAATGGCCGTCCATGACATCGACATGGAGAAGAGTGGCGCCGCCGGATTCGGCGGCTGCGATCTCGTCGGCGAGACGGGCAAAATCAGCCGAAAGAATAGATGGAGCAATCTGAATCAAGGCTATGGATATTCTAGCAGCTTGGGGCGGGCAGGCTTTCACCATGGAGGAAAGCAAGGGATGCAGCAAGAACACTCACAAGGTCCCGGCCAGCTTGTTTATAGGTTTTGGTGCCGAAGAAGGGACTTGAACCCCCACTCCCTTGCGAGAACGTGGACCTGAACCACGCGCGTCTGCCAATTCCGCCACTTCGGCACTCGGTCGCAACCAGCAGGCAAGAATAGCTCCTGTCGCGCTGCTAGATTCAATCTACAGAACGCTGCTGTCTCAAGTCAACGGGCGGAGATGATTGGCTGGTGTGCACGGCGCAGACCTAAATCACGTGCACACGTTTTATTTTACGGCCCAAGCTCAGGACCATGTCGAATGGCAATACCGCGCCGATAACATTCACTGCTATCGCAGAGCCGTTGATTTTTACTGCTTTCTCAATCCGAATCTTCCGTCCGGCTTCACTCTTTGAAGAAGCAAACTGCAAATCGGAGAGCATTTGATCGAGTTTCAAGAACTCCGCTCGGCCGCTTGACTTTCTGGCATCGACAAACGCGTCCCGGTCTCCCAGCAGTGCAAACTTTTCTTCACTTCCAGCAAACGTCTCATCGAAATTCGCGCGCGCAAGTGCTCCTTGATAGGTGACCTCTTCCACATCCTCAGGCACTTCTCTCTTGGAGAATTGCTTGATCCAATTTTCCTGAGCGTGCTGCGCCGCTTCAGGCGTATGGAAATCCGTGACGATCTGTTTTGCCAGATCGTGTTTCACCTGCATCGGATGACGTTCGCCGCTCTTCACCGCCTGTTTCAGGGTGGTGATTTCGTCGGTTGCGAGGTCGGTGAGCAGCTCGTAGAAGCGCCACATGAGCGTGTCAGAGACAGACATTACTTTGCCGTACATCTCGGCGGCCGGCTCGTGGATGCCGATGGCATTGCCCAGCGACTTCGACATCTTCTGCACCCCATCGAGGCCTTCGAGGATGGGCATCGTCAGCACGATTTGCGAGGGCTGCCCGTAGTGGCGTTGCAACTCCCGTCCCACCAGCAGATTGAATTTCTGGTCGGTGCCGCCGAGTTCGACGTCGGCC
>JBDTLH010000192.1:0-3286 GCA_039934875.1 Acidobacteriaceae bacterium
TCTTCTCATAGGCCAGCAGCAGCCCCGAACCCTTCGCCCGCGCCTTCGCCGCCGGCAGCCCCCACTCCGGATCCAGCAGTATCGCGCTGGCATGGCGGGTCAGCACCTCTGACACCAGCACCTTGAACTCCTCCATCTCGTGGTCGCCAATCGGCTTGCCCCCCGATGCCGCCGCCAGCGCCTTCTGCAGCGATCCGCGCTGGTCCATCGCAGCCGCCGCAATCACGCCTCGCTTATTCGATACCGCCTTCATCCCCGCCAGCTTCCCCGCCGTCAGCTTCATGCTCTCTCCATGTTCAGATGTGAATTGAAGTCCGAAATTGAAATGTGAACTCGCTATTATAGCCACCCAGGTAGGCAGACCCTGATGTGGACGCCCGATGAGGTAGCCCCCCGACTTTTATCCAAGGGATCAGTGTGCATTAATGCGGCTTTGGCCTCTAACTCGCGCCTCGACCGCGCAACTATTCCCGCCTATGATATTTCTATGCGCAAGCTCTGGCTACCTCTCTTGTTACTCTGCTCTACCGCTTCGTTTGCCCAGGCCCACTGCGCGCACATGGGGGGAGCCGCCGCTCCCACCCAGACCACTCCGCCCGTGCACATGCAGGGCATCGGCAACAGCCATCTCGCAATTACAACCAGCTCCCCCGAAGCGCAGGTATGGTTCGATCAAGGCCTCAATCTGCTGCACGATTTCTGGGACTATGAAGCTCTCCGCGCCTTCCGCGAGGCGGCCCGCGCCGATCCCAAGTGCGCCATGTGCTACTGGGGCGTCTATCGGGCCGAGTCGTTCGATGGCGATGCGAATAAAGATGCTATCTCTGAGGCGCTCAAGAAAGCCGACGAACACGCGGCCGCCGCCAGCGAGCACGAGCAGCTTTACATCAAAGCCGCCCAGGCGAACGAAGACAGCAAGGACGATGACTCGCAAACCTCTGTCAGCGCGCTTCCCGACGTGCATCTCTGGGAGGAGATCGTCCATCGCTTCCCCCAGGACACCGAGGCCAAACTCTTCCTCGCCCTTGAACTCGAGGGCGGATACGAGAGCGGCACTAAGCCCAAAGAGGGACAGATCTATGCCGAGGCGCTGCTCCGCCAGGCGCTCGCCGAGCATCCGGACAGCGCCGCCGCCAACCATTACTGGATCCACGCCGTCGAAGGCAGCGACCACCCCGAAGCCGCGCTGCACAGCGCTGAGATCATCGGCGAACTGGCCCCCGCCTCCGGCCATATGGTCCACATGGCGGGACACATCTTCTATCGCACCGGCGACTACGAGCGCGCCCGCACCTCCTTTCTCAGCTCCTTCAATGTGGACCAGGCGTATCTCGCCTCGCAAAAACAAGGCGTCGAGCACGATTGGAATTACCTTCATAACATGATGTACCTGATCGCCGCCCTCACCGAAGGCGGACGCGTCGAAGAGGCGCAACATTACTCCACCGTCCTCGCCCAGGTGCGCCGGCAATCCCCGCGGATGATGTACAACGACATGGCGGACCGGGCGTATCCGCAGCTCCCGGTAGATCTGCGTTACGGCAATTGGAGCGCAGTCCGTGACGGCCTCAACGCGAGCCACCCCAAGCCGGACCAGCCCAACCTGAATCTCATGCGTACTGGCGTCCTCTCCTTCGCCGCCGGAATGCAGGGCGTCGAAGCTAATCAGTTGCCCCAGGCGGAGCAGCAGTCGCTCGCACTGGACGCCGCACTCTGGCGGCAAAGCCAGATAGCTGACCAGAAAGATAATCCATCCGCCGTCAAGCCCTCCAGCCAGCACCACGCTCCAACCTCAGACATGGACTCCAAATCTGCCGTCAACTTCCTCGCCATCGCTGCGCTCGAATTGCGCGGCTCCATCGCCCTCGCGCAACAGCACTGGGAAGAGGGCGCCAAGCTCTTCGCCCAAGCGCAAATAAAAGAATCGGAGCTTGGCTACAACGAGCCGCCGCGCTACTTCCGTCCCGCCCAGGAGATGGCGGGCGACGCCTACCTCCGCGCCCGGCACTGGAAAGACGCAGAGGCCGCCTACCAGAGGGCGTTGGCGCTTCGGCCCCACTCCGGCTTTGCGCTCTACGGTATCGCCCAGGCCAAAGCGGGCGCGGGAGACCTGGCGGCAGCCCGCCAATCCTACGCCGAGTTCCGCACTGCGTGGGCCCATGCGGACACTCACCTCCCGCAGATGCAAAGCGCGGAGGCATTTCTTGTGCAACACTCCGGCACGGCACTCAGCAGCGCTCCTCTTGCCTAAGTGGCAGTATCCCCTGGTGTTACGAAACTTGTTGAGCACAGAAAAGCCGGGATTCGTGCGCCGGTTTAGAGTATTCTTTTTATAAGAAACCCGAATCTGAAAATGCACCTCCAGGAGACCTTGATCTATGTGGAAGCCTTCCAATCCAACCCAGCCCGCACAGCCCCATGCGGAGCCGACGCGTACCCCAGCTCCAACGTCCACGGGCGGTCCTAGTCCCGCCGCTGACGCGACGCGCGCCGGGGCACTCTCCAACGCTGATCAGGCGACGATCGGAAAGTCGCTTGTCATCAAGGGCGAAGTGAGCGGATCGGAATCTTTGTATATCGATGGTCGGGTAGAGGGATCAATTAACCTCGCCGGCAATCGCGTGACGGTTGGCCGCAATGGCCAGGTCGCCGCCAACATCAATGCCCGCGAGATCGTAGTCCTGGGCAAGGTGCGTGGCAATCTGAACGCCAGCGACCGCGTGGACATTCGCAACGAAGGCTCGCTCACCGGCGACGTGGTGGCCCAGCGCATCTCCATCGAGGACGGCGCCTTCTTCAAAGGCGGCATTGATATTCGCAAGCCCGGCCAAGGCGAAAAGCCAGCCAGCGGCAAGGAATCCGACGCGCTGACTCCGGCGGCGGCGGCGAAAGCGTAGTCAGAGATCAGAAGTACGTTGTCAGAACAAGCCAGGCCCTCCACTGTGGAGGGCCTTTTGGTGCGATTAACGGATACATTTGCTGAACACTGATTTCTCGCCTACCCTCTCCGCATCCGCCCCAATAACGCCTTCGCCTGCGGAACTCGGAATAGGTGGGTCAGCAACAAATAGATCAAGCCATAAGGCACGAGAATATAGACCGCAATAATGAGCGGATGGTCGGTGCGCGCCAAATAGTGAATCCGGTGTTTGGCGAAGAAAGCAATTCCGGCGGCGATCGCGGCGGCGATCCACAGCTTGAGGATCAACGCCGGAGAGAAGTCCACCGCACCAATGCGGCGCCGCATCTTGCGCCGCAGTAAAAAGAATTCGACCCACGCCGCGAT